>JAJXTK010000058.1 GCA_021783935.1 Myxococcales bacterium
CGCGGTGGGCCGCGAGCAGCTTCTCCTTCAGCCCGCCGATCGGCAGCACGCGCCCGCGCAGCGTGATCTCGCCCGTCATCGCGAGATCGCGCCGCACCGGCACCTTCAGGAGCGCGCTCGCGAGCGCGGTGGCCATGGTGATGCCCGCCGACGGGCCGTCCTTCGGGATCGCCCCTTCTGGGAAGTGCACGTGCACGTCGACCTTTTGATAGAACTCGGGTTCGACTCGGATTGATGTGGCGCGCGAGCGGATGTAGCTCATCGCGGCCTGCGCCGACTCCTGCATCACGTCGCCGAGCTTGCCGGTGATGATCAGCTTCCCCTTGCCCGGCGCGACGGTGACCTCGTTGGTCAAGAGGTCGCCGCCGTAGGCCGTGACCGCGAGGCCGTTGGTGAGGCCGATCTCGTCCTTCTCTTCCATGCGCCCGACGCTGAATTTCGGGATGCCGAGCAGCTTCGGGATCGTGCTCGACCCGACGACGATCGGCGCGAGCGCGTCCGGCGCGTTGGGATCGCGCTTGAGGACTTGGCGCGCGAGCTTGCGACAGACGCTCGCGAGCTCGCGCTCGAGCGAGCGCACGCCCGCCTCCTTCGTGTAGTGGTGGATGATCGTCCGAATCGCCCCCTCGGTGATCTCCACGCTCGGCATCTTGCGCCGCGGCGGCTCCCCGTCAGCCGCCGGCTCGGGCAACAGCCCGCACTCGCGCAGCTGCTTCGGCACCAGGTACTTCACCGCGATGTTGAGCTTCTCGAACTCGGTGTAGCCGGACAGCTGGATGATCTCCATGCGGTCCTGCAGCGGCACCGGGATGCCCGACAGCGAGTTCGCCGTCGTGATGAACATGACGTCCGAGAGGTCGTAATCGAGATCGAGGTAGTGGTCATTGAACGAGTTGTTCTGCTCGGGGTCGAGCACCTCGAGCAGCGCCGCGGCCGGATCGCCGCGGAAGTCCGACGACATCTTGTCGACCTCGTCGAGCAGGAAGAGCGGGTTGTTGGCGCCCACCTTCTTGAGCGACTGGATGATCTTGCCGGGCATCGCGCCGATGTACGTGCGCCGGTGGCCGCGGATCTCGGCCTCATCGCGCACGCCGCCGAGCGACATGCGCACGTACTTGCGCCCGGTGGCGCGCGCGATCGACTTGCAGAGCGAGGTCTTGCCGACGCCCGGCGGGCCGACGAAGCAGAGGATCGGCCCCTTGAGCTTGCGCGTGAGCGCCTGCACCGCGAGGTGCTCGACGATGCGCTCCTTGATGCGGCGAAGGCCGTAATGATCCTCGTCGAGGATCGTCTCGGCCCCCTCGAGATCGAACGACTCCTCGGTCTTCTCGTCCCACGGGAGCGAGAGGATCCAGTCGACGTAGTTGCGCACGACGGTCGCCTCGGCGCTCGTCGGGTGCATCGCCTTGAGCTTCTTCAGCTCCTTCTTCACCCGCTCGCGAGCCTCCTTCGAGAGCTTCTTCGTCTTGAGCTTCTCGTCGATCTCGGCGATCTCGTTCCGAAGCTCGTCGCGTTCTCCGCCGAGCTCCTTCTGAATCGCCTGCATCTGCTCGTTGAGGTAGTACTCCTTCTGCGACTTCTCCATCTGCTTCTTGACCCTGCTGCGGATCTTCCGCTCGACCTGCAGGATCTCGATCTCGGCTTGCATCAGCTCGTAGAGGCGCTCGAGCCTCTTTCCGGGATCGTCCATCTCGACGAGCTGCTGCCGATCGGGGAGCTTGATGGTGGGCAGATTGGCGACGATCGTGTCGGCCAGCTTGGCGGGCTCGTCGATCGTCTGGACGGTCATCAGGATCTCTGGCTGAACCTTCTTGTTCAGCTTCACGTAGGCCTCGAAGGTGGCCTGCACCTGGCGCATCAGCGCCTCGATCTCGACGCGCACGTCGCACGTCTCGACGACCTCCTCGAGCTCCACGAGGAAGCACGCGTCGTTCGGGATGTACTTCTTGATGCGCGCGCGGCGCTTGCCCTCGACCAGCACCTTCACGGTGCCGTCGGGGAGCCGGAGCAGCTGCATCACCGCGCCGATCGTGCCGGCCGTGAAGATGTCGGCCTCGCCGGGCTCGTTGGTCTTCGCGTTCTTCTGCGCGACGAGGAAGATCTCCTTGCCGCGGTTCATGGCCTCGTCGAGCGCGCTGATCGACTTCTCGCGCCCCACGAAGAGCTGCGAGACCATGTGCGGGAAGATCACGATGTCGCGGAGCGGAAGCAGCGGGAGCACGCGCCGCGCGCGCGCCTTGTCGTCGGCCGAGCCCGTGTCGGTCTTGAAGAACATCGTTCGCTCTTCCCCCCAAGCGGTCGCGAATGTGGACAGTCGGACGGCGAAGACGGCCCGTCGTGTGCCGAAGAATGAAGGAACAGACTGCGAGGTCAAGCGCAGGAGTGCGCGCATCGGGGTCGATTCGCGCGGCGGTCGACCTCGACCGGAGGTCCGGTTCGCGCTCGCGCGTCGGGCCGCAAAAAGCGCGGCGGGGCGCCCCCACGGGCACCCCGCGCGTCGCGGTCGCGCAGCTCCTCAGGCCGAGCTCGCCTCCTTGGCGTAGACGATCAGGGGCTGCTCGCCGCGGAGGATGACCTCCTCGTTGATGACGACCTCCTTGATGCCCTGGCGCGACGGGACCTCGTACATGATGTCGAGCATCGAGTTCTCGAGGATCGCGCGCAGGCCACGGGCGCCCGACTTCCGATTGAGCGCCTCCTTGGCAACCGCCGTGAGCGCCCCCTTGGTGAACTTGAGCTTCACGCCGTCCATCTCGAAGAGCTTCTGGTACTGGCGCACCAGCGAGTTCTTCGGCTTGGTGAGGATGTCGATGAGCGCTTCCTCGTCGAGCTCGTGGAGCGTCGCGATGACCGGCAGGCGGCCGATGAACTCGGGGATGAGCCCGAACTTCAAGAGGTCCTCGGGCTGCGTCTGCGCGAACAGCTCGCCGAGCTTGTAGTGGTCCTTCGACTTGATGTCGGCGCCGAAGCCGAGGTTCTGCTGGCCGATGCGGCGCGAGATGATCTGATCGAGCCCCACGAACGCGCCGCCGCAGATGAACAGGATGTTGGTCGTGTCGACCTGGAGGAACTCCTGCTGCGGGTGCTTGCGTCCGCCCTTCGGCGGGACGTTCGCGATGGTGCCCTCGATGATCTTCAAGAGCGCCTGCTGCACCCCCTCGCCGGACACGTCGCGCGTGATGGAGGGGTTGTCGCTCTTGCGCGAGATCTTGTCGATCTCGTCGATGTACACGATGCCCCGCTGCGCGCGCTCGACGTCGTGGTCGGCGTTCTGCAGCAGCTGGACGATGATGTTCTCGACGTCCTCGCCGACGTAGCCCGCCTCGGTGAGCGTGGTCGCGTCGGCGATCGCGAAGGGCACGTTGAGGATGCGCGCCAGCGTCTGCGCGAGGAGCGTCTTGCCGGAGCCGGTGGGGCCGAGCAGCAGGATGTTGCTCTTCTGGAGCTCGACGTCGTCGCTCGCGACCTTCGACTCGATGCGCTTGTAGTGGTTGTGCACCGCGACCGAGAGGATCTTCTTCGCGCGCTCCTGCCCGATGACGTAGTCGTCGAGCACCGAGCGAATCTCGGAGGGCTTGGGTACTGGAGTCGACGAGGTGAACGGCTCGTCCTTGTCGACCTCCTCCGCGATGATGTCGTTGCAGAGGCCAATGCACTCGTCGCAGATGTAGACCCCGGGGCCCGCGATGAGCTTCTTCACCTCGCGCTGCCCCTTACCGCAGAAGGAGCAGCTGAGGTTGCCGTTGCCGTGATCGCCGTCGCGCCTGCGTTCCAATGCGGATCCCTCGTTCGTGCCGGACGAGCAGAGGCGCCCGTCGTGCTGGGGAAGGTAGCCCCCGAGGGGGGGCCCTTCAAGTTTCGGTCGACCGTTCGGAATGGCGCCGAAGCGCGCGGGGCCACGACCTGCGCCGTGGCCCCCGCTCGCGCACGCCGCCGAGCGCGAGCTACTTCTTCTCGGGCCCCTTCGCGGTCTTCTTCGGCTGCAGAACCTCGTCGATGAGGCCGTATTCCTTGGCCATCTGCGCGCCCATGTAGAAGTCGCGCTCCATGTCCTGCTTGAGCTTGGCCCGGTCTTGACCCGTGGCCTGCTGCAGGATGTCGGTCAGACGCTCCTTGAGGTGGAGGATCTCGCGGGCGTGGATCTCGATGTCGGTCGCCTGCCCGCGCACCCCGCCGAGCGGCTGGTGGATGAGGATGCGCGAGTTCGGTAGCGCGGTGCGGCGCGTCTTGTGCCCTGCGCCGAGGATGACGGCGCCCATGGAGGCGGCCTGGCCGATGCACGTCGTCGAGACGATCGAGCGCACGTACTGCATCGTGTCGTAGATCGCGAGGCCCGCGGTGACCACGCCGCCGGGCGAGTTCACGTAGAGCATGATCTCCTTGTCGGGATCCTCGCTCTCGAGGAACAGGAACTGCGCGATGACGATGTTGGCGACGTCGTCGTTGATCTCGGTTCCGAGGAAGACGATGCGGTCCTTGAGCAGGCGATCGTAGATGCCCATCGCGCGCTCGCCGCGGTGGGTGGTCTCGATGATCGTCGGGTAGGGGATGAAACCGGACGTGCGCTCGAGTTGATCACGCGTCGACGACTTCTCGAGCACCCCCATCGCCTCGTCGCGGCTGCTGATGAATCGCTTGCTCACGTGATCTCCTCCGTGCTCGTGAACTCCTCGGGTCCGATGCTTCGTAGCAGAGAATGGCTTCGGTTCGGGGCCTAGGGGGACAAAAACGACGCGGCCCCGCGGCGACGCCACGAGGCCGCAGCGCGCGCAGCTCGACGTCAGCCGGCGACCTCGGTCTCCTTCACCTTCGCCTTCGCGATCATCAGGTCGAGGACCTTGTCCTCGAGGATCATGCCGATCAGCATCTGCCGACGGTTCGCGTCGCGGTACTCGACGCGCAGGCGCGCGACGTTCTTCCCGGTCTCCTTCGAGAGCTCCTCGAGCCCCTTCTCGATGTCCTTGTCGTCGACGGTGATGTTGTTCAGCTTGGCGATCTCGGCCATCAGCAGCCCGGCGCGGACCTTGACCTCGCTGTCGACCTGGACCTGGCGATCGAGCTCCTGCGTGACCTGGAAGCCCTGACCGGCGCGGCGCGCCGACATGCGGAGCTCCTGCAGCGTCAGGTCCTTCTGCTGCGCGACCAGCGACGGGGGGGCCTCGACCGCGTTCGCGTTGCACAGGGCCGCGACGAGGTTGGTCACGAGCGCCTGCTCGGCCTGCTCGTCGGCCTCCTTCTCGAGCTTCTGGCGCGTGTCGGCGCGCAGGGCCGCGAGGTCCGCGTACTCGCCCACGTCCTTGGCGAACTCGTCGTCGAGGGCCGGCAGCTTGCGCTCCTTGACCTCGGTCACGTCGACGTGGAAGTTCGCCGTCTTGCCGGCGATGTCCGGGTTCGCGTGCCCCGCCGGGAAGGTGACGGCGACGTCCTTGTGATCGCCGGGCAGCGCGCCGATCAGCGCGGTCTCGAGCTGCTTGAGCACCTGCCCGGCGCCGATCTCGACGTCCAGCCCCGTGCCCGAGTCGATCGTCTTGCCGCCGACGTGGGCCTCGAAGTCGATCGTCGCGACGTCGCCGTCCTGCGCCGGCCGGGCCGGCTCGGGGGCCACGAGCGAGGCGTGCCGCTTGCGCAGCTGCTCGAGCGCGCGCTCGACGGCGTCGTCGTCGACCTTGTGCTTCGGCTTGTCGGCCTCGAGCCCCTCCCACTTGAGCTCCTTGATCTCGGGGCGGACTTCGAAGCGGGCTTTGTACGAGAGGGCCGACGTCGACGCGGCCTTGACCTCGATCTTCGGCTGCGAGAGCGGCTGGACGTTCTGCTTCTGGAGCGCCTCGTCGAGCGTCTCGTTGATGAGCTTGTTGTGCACGTCGTTGGCGACGGAGCCGCCGTAAAGGTGCGTGAGCACGTCGCGCGGGGCCTTTCCGGGGCGGAAGCCCTTCACGCGCGCGCGCTTCTGCAGATCGAGGAAGGCCTTGTCGAGCTCCTTCTTGAGACGGTCCCCGTCCACGTCCACGGAGAGCTCCATCAGCACCGGCGTCAGCTGCTCGACCTGCACTTGCATCGTGATTCCTCGGTCCGAAAGTTGGGGCGCGGACATTTGTGCAGGGGCGGGGGAATGTCAACGTGAGCGGGGCGCGGGGCGCGGCTGCGGCCACGGCAACGGCTCCGCCGCCCAAATAGGTGACGCCCCGGAAGGGAGGCGACCTTCCGGGGCGTCGGGGCGCCGTGCGGGGAGCACGGCAGGACGAGGCGGCGGGGAAGACTCAGTCTTCCTCTTCGTACTCGTCGAACTCGAGCTCGCTGTCGAAGACCGACTCCTCGATCTCGTCGAGCGAGAAGCCCACGCGGCTGCGGGCGGGGCGCAGCTCCTCGCGCTCGAACTCCTCGTAGCTCCGGTAGAAGGCTTGGCGCATGGGCAGGCTCCGTCGATGGCGGCGCGCCGTTGACGGCGGCCGTCGTTTGGGGGTTGTCCGAGGGGCGTGGGCGTTAGGGGCGGCGCAGCTCACGCGAGGCGGCGTGGGCGGCTCCGGCGGCGGCTCGAGAGGCGGCGACGTCGGCGAGGCGGACGACCGAGCCCGAGCCCATGCCGACGCCCGTCGCCCAAAACGACTGGGCGAGGAGGGCGTCACGCCCGGCCGCGCCGGTGGGGGCGAGGAGCGCGGCGTGAAGCTGGGAGCGGTGCGAGCGGTTCGTCATACGTTCACCTACATCCGCTCACACAGTCTCACAGAAGTTGGTTCGATACAAAAAAGTGATTGCGTTTTCGGACGGCTCCCCAGGCCGCATCTCGGGCGGCGGGTCGCGTTGCGCCGACCGACGCGCCGCGATACCCAGCCAGCCCCTGCCGCGCGCCCGAGCGCGGCCCGCACCGCGCCAGAGAACGCATGTCCGCAGCGCCCCGCTCGATCGTCGCCGTCGTCAACCAGAAGGGCGGCGTGGGAAAGACGACGACGGCGGTCAACCTCGCCGCGTCGCTCGCCGCCGCCGAGGTCTCGACGCTGCTGATCGACCTCGACCCGCAGGGGAACGCCTCGAGCGGGCTCGGCTTCCCGCAGCGCGAGGTCTCGCGCTCGATCTACGAGTGCCTCATCGGCGAGGCGCGCCTCGACGACGTCCTCGTGCAGACGGCGCTGCCGAAGCTCACCCTGGCGCCGGCGACGCGCGACCTGGTGGCGGCGGAGATCGAGCTCGTCGACGCGGAGGATCGCGCCGAGCGCCTCAAGCGCGTGCTGGCCGACGCGATCGAGCGCGGCGCCGCGTTCGAGCACGTGATCATCGATTGCCCGCCGTCGCTCGGGCTGCTCACGCTCAACGCGCTCGTCGCCGCGCGACGCGTGCTCGTGCCGCTGCAGTGCGAGTACTACGCGCTCGAGGGGCTCACCTACCTGATGGACACCATCGACCGCGTCAAGCGCGGGCCGAACCCCGAGCTCGATCTCGAGGGGCTGGTGCTGACGATGTTCGATCCTCGCAACAACCTCGCCCGTCAGGTGGCCGAGGAGGTGAGGAAGCACTTCCGCGTCTACGAGTCGGTCATCCCGCGCAACGTGCGCCTCTCGGAGGCCCCCTCGCACGGCAAGCCGATCCTCCTCTACGACGCGCGCTCGAAGGGGTGCGAGGCCTACCTCGCGCTCGCGAGCGAGTTCGTGAAGCCCTACCGCGACGAGGAGCGCGCGAAGAAGCGCGCCGCGCAGGGCAAGGGGGGCCGCCCGTGAGCGACAAGGAGCAAGGGGCGCGTCGCGCGCTCGGCCGGGGGCTCGACGCGCTCCTGCCGGTCTCCGCGGCCAAGGCGCCGCCGGGGTTCGGCGAGAGGTCGGTCTTCCAGTGCCCGATCGAGCGCGTGGTGCCGCAGAGGGGGCAGCCGCGCCAGCACTTCGACGAGAAGGCGCTCGAGGAGCTGACGCAGTCGATCCGCGAGGTCGGCATCATCGAGCCGCTCGTGGTGCGCAGGCTGCCACCCGCAGGCGGCGCCACCGGTGATCGCTATGAGCTCATCGCCGGCGAGCGTCGCTGGCGCGCCGCGCAGCGCGCCGGGCTGAAGGACGTGATGGTCGTCGTCAAGGACATCTCGCCCGCCGCGGCCTTCGAGCTCGCGATGATCGAGAACGTCCAGCGCGAGGACCTCAACCCGATCGAGACGGCCGAGGCCCTCTCGCGCCTGGTCAAGGAGCACGGCTACACGCAGGAGCGGCTCGCCGAGCGGCTCGGCAAGAACCGGGCGACGATCGCCAACGCGCTGCGCCTGCTGCGCCTGCCGCCGCTGGTGCGCGAGAAGGTCGTGCGCGGGGAGCTCACCGAGGGGCACGCGCGGGCGCTGCTCGCGGTCACCGACGACGAGCAGCTGACCAAGCTCGCCGAGAAGGTCGTGCGCGGGCGGCTCTCGGTGCGCCAGACCGAGCAGCTGACCCGCGCGGCGCAGGGAAGGCCCGCCGGCGCGAAGGGGGAGGGGAAGCCGGCCGACAAGAGCGCGTCGGTGAAGGACCTCGAGCGCAAGCTCGCCAACGCCCTCGGCGCGAGGTGCGAGGTGCGCGATCAGGCCGGCAAGGGCGAAGTCGCCATCGCGTACGCGAGCCTCGATCACCTCGACTCGATCCTCGAGAAGATCCTCCGCTGAGGGGCGCGGTGTCGCTCGTCACCCCGTGGGTGCACCTGCTGCGCGAGCGCCTCGGCCGCGGGCCGGTGCTCCGCGCGATCGTCGCGATCGCCGCGATCGCCGTCGCGCTCGGCGTCGCGCTCGACCACCTCGGCGCGCGGCGCTGGCCGGCAATCCGCGCGCGGGCGCTCGCCGAGGACGGGCAGGTCGGCAAGGCCGAGCGCGTCGCCCTCCGCACGCTGGAGGCGAACCCGTCGGACGAGGCGCTGCTCTATTTCTTGGTCGAGCTCCACGGTCACCCGCGCCACCTGCCGGCGCACCCGGGCGGGGATCGCCCGCCGCTGCTGCTGCCCCCCGCGAGCACGGAGGACGGCGCGCCGATCGACGACGCGCGCATCGATCGGCTCCTCGACGACCCGCGCGTCCCGCGGCGCACCGCGATGCTCGCGCGCTTCGTCCTCGAGGGGGACGCCGACCCGGCGCTCGAGGCGCTCGTGCGGGCGTGGGCCGCGGCCGAGCCGCCGGTGCCGTGGGCGAACCGGCTGCTCGGGCGCGCGGCGATGGCGCAGGGCGAGCCGAGGCAGGCCGCGGGCTACCTCGAGCGCGAGGGGCTGCGCGTCGACGCGCACGCCGAGGACGTCGACGCCTCGCTCCATGCGCGCCTCGCGGCCGGCGACCTCGCGGGGGCGCTCGCGCGGCTCGGCGATCCCGAGGTCGCGAGGCGGTCGAGCGCCCACGCGCGCTTCGACGTGGCGATCGATGCGCGCGACTTCCCGCGCGCGCTGCGCGAGTCGGTGGGCGCCTTCTACCCGCCGCCGCTGCTCGGTCCGCTGATGCTGAGCGCCATCGCCGCCCTCGCGTGGATCGCGGTCCTCGCACGCATCGGCAAGCTGCGCGAGCGCCCCGGGCCGCGCGGCGCGCTCTATGTCGCCGCCATCGCGGCCGGCGTCGCCAGCGTCTGGCCCACGCTGTGGCTGCTGTACCTTCAGGAGATCTTCCTGCGCCTCACCGAGAGCGGCGAGCAGGTCAAGGACGCGATCTTCTTCGTGTTCGGCGTCGGCTTTCGCGAGGAGCTCTCGAAGCTGCTCGGCTTCTCGTTGCTCGTGCCGCTGCTCGGCAGGCGCGCCAAGCCGCTCGACGTGCTCGTCGTCGGCGGCCTCGTGGGCCTCGGCTTCGCGGCCGAGGAGAACGTGCTCTACCTCGCGCAGGGGGACCTCTCGACGGCGCTCGCGCGATACCTGACGGCGAACTTCTTCCACATGTCGATGACGGGGCTCTGCGCCGCCGCGCTCTTCGACCTGGTGCGCGATCCCGAGCGCCAGGCCTTCGAGGCCTCGAAGACGATCCTCGTGGTGATCGGCCTGCACGGCGCCTACGACTACCTGCTCACGCACGACGCCGCGTTCGCCGGCATGTTCGTCTTCATCGTGCTCGCGCGTCGCTACCTCGCGGCCCTGTGGGTCGCGCAGGGGCGGCCGTCGCCGGGGGTGCCGACGGAGGCGATCTTCGGCGTGGGCACGGCGCTGGTCGTGGCGACGAGCTTCGTCTGGGGCGCCGCGCGCATCGGCGCCGGGCTCGCCGCCGAGGCGATGGTCGGCGGCCTGCTCGGCGTCGTGGTGATCGTGATCGTCTTCGCGCGCACGCTCGCGAAGCTGTGAGCCGAGCGATCGCCGCCAGCGGGCCGCGGAGCTCCTCCGCGACCAGCCGATCCTCTGCCGGGATCATGCCGCAATCTCCCGCGCGATCGACCGCAGCCCGCTGACGTTCACGGCTCGCGCAGGCCGCTTCTCGACGGCCCGCTAGCGCCCGAGCCGGAGGTCCGCCGCGCGCACCGCGTTCTGCAGCAGCATCGCGATGGTCATCGGCCCGACGCCGCCGGGCACCGGCGTGATCGCGCCGGCGCGCCTCTGGGCCACGGCGTACTCGACGTCGCCGACGAGCCTCGACTTGCCCTCGCCGAGGTCCACGCGGTTGATGCCGACGTCGATCACGACGGCGCCGTGCTTGACCCAGTCCCCCTTGATCGCCTCGGCTCGCCCGATGGCGACCACGAGCACGTCGGCGGCGCGGCAGACGTCCGGCAACTCGCGCGTCCGCGAGTGCGCCATGGTGACCGTCGCGCTCCGCTGCAAGAGCAGCTGCGCGACCGGCTTGCCGACGATGTTGCTGCGTCCGACCACCACGGCGCGCGCCCCCTCGAGCTGGAAGGGCGCTCCCGCGGCCGCGAGCATCGGCGCGGCCTCGTCGAGCAGGCGCATGCAGCCGAGCGGCGTGCAGGGCACCAGCGCGGGGCGCCCGGAGGCGAGCATGCCGACGTTCATCGGGTGGAAGCCGTCGACGTCCTTGTCGAACGGGACCGCGTCGAGGATCTCCTGCGCGCGGATCGCCTCGGGGAGCGGCAGCTGCACGAGGATTCCGTCGATGCGATCGTCGCCGGCGAGCTTGCGCACGAGCGCGAGCAGCTCGCCGTGCGAGACGGACGCCGGCAGCCGGTGCACCTCGCCCGCCATGCCGACCTCCATCGCCGCGCGCTCCTTGTTGCGCACGTAGACGGCCGAGGCCGGATCGTCCCCCGCGAGCACCACGTGCAGCGCCGGCGGGCGACCGTGCCGCGCGGCGAAGCGCGCGACCTCCGCCGCGACCTCCGCGCGGACCTTCGCCGCGATCTGCTTGCCGTCGAGGACGAGGCCGTGACCGTGCGATGCGCTCATGCGCCGCGGTCTACGCTCGCCCCGCCGCAGGGGCAAAGCAGGCTGGAATTCGCCAGAATTCGCCGCGCCGCCTCACGGAATCACGTACGCGCGGTACGAGACGACGTCCGCCTTCACGGCGAACGCGACGCTCGTCGCCGTTCCTGTCGGTGGCAGCAGCGACACGGTGAAGCCGCTCGCCATGACGGTCGGGTCGACGCCGAAGTAGACGATCGTTCCGAGCTGCCCGGTGGTCTTCGCCGCGCTGGTGAGGGTGTCGCCATTGTCGAAGTAAGGGCCGCTGAAGCCGCGCGTCTGATCGACGTAGTTGACGGTCATCGTGGCCACGCCCGCCACGGGCTTGCCCGTCGCGTCGACGAGGTGCAGCACGACCGTCGCCGGCGAGACGACGGCGCTGACCACCCCCATCTGCACCGCGGTCGAGGCGGCGAGCGCGGGATCATAGAGCGGCAGGTCGACGCCGGTCAGGTCGCCGCCGCTCGTGTCGATCCAGGCGAGCGTGTCGTCGACGCCCGACGTCTGCACGCCGAGCCACGCTCCGTCGGTGCTCCGCCCGACCGCCAAGAGCGTGAAGACGCCGCCCGCGGGCGCGGCCGAGAGGAAGCTGCCGTCGGCGCGCTGGCCCACCACGGTGATGGCGGTGCTGGTCAGCGCCCCGGTCGACGGGGCGGCCGTGAACGACAGCAGGCTGCGCACCTCGCCCGTGACCGCGATCTCGAGGCCGCCGTCGCTGAACCCGTCGGACACCGCGGCGCTGTCCCCGATGCCCGTCTCGGCGCCGACGGACGTTCCCCCGCCGCCGATCGTGCATGGCTCGCCGGGGACGCACGCCGTAGACGCCGGCGGCGCGTGGTCGAAGTGCTGGGAGCACGCGACAGCAGGCGCTCCGGCGAGGACCACGAGCGAGAGGGCGAGGCGCCTGGCCGATGGGGGCATGCCGAAGAGTGTACCGGCCCCGCGCCCGCCGTCGACCTTGCTGCCGTGCGCCTCACGCGCCCGCTTCGGCGTCCCCCTCCGCGGGCGCGTCGGGCAGGGGGGCGGCCGCGTGCCGGCGCCTTGCGTGCAGCAGCAGCGCGAAGCCGACCAGCGCGAGGCCGAGCAGCTGCGAGGTCGACAGCCCGAGCCACTCGCCGCGCGCGTCGCGCCGCCAGAATTCGAGCACGAAGCGCAGCGTCGCGTAGAGCCCCACGAACCACGCGAAGACGTGGCCGTCGTAGCGCTTGCGCGGATTGACGACGAGCCAGCAGATCGCGGCGACGGCGAGCGAGCCGGCCGACTCGTAGACCTGCGTCGGGTGCACCGGCAGCGACGGCAGGTTGCTGCTCACTAGTAGGTGCACGTCGCGCTGCGCCTCGCTCGCGGGGCTGCCGGGCGGGAACGACAGCGCCCAGGGCAGCGAGCACTGCGAGCCGAAGCAGCAGCCGGCGAGCAGGCACCCCATGCGTCCGAACGCGAGGCCGAGCGGGATGCCGATGCCCGCGTAGTCGGCCGCCTTCCAGAAGGGGAAGCGATCGCGCTTCAACAGCGGGATGGCGACGAGCGAGGCGCCGATGAAGCCGCCGTAATAGGTGAGCCCGCCGGCCCAGAAGCGCGTCCACGCGAAGCAGTCGCTGCTCTTCGGGTGGCAGACCCCCTTGACCGCGTCCCAGACGCCGTCGTAGCCGGCCGTCGGCGAGAGGCACTGGGCCTGCGAGATCTTCCAGTCGACCGCGGGCGGGTCGGTGCACAGGTGCACGTAGTCCCAGAAATACCCGTCGGCGAGGACGTGCAGGACGCGCGCGCCGACCACCCCCGCGAGGAGCATCGCGAGGTTGGTGTCGATCATCACGTCGGGGTCGAGCCCCTCGCGGCGCGTCGTGACGGCGGCGGCGATGCCGGCGAGCGTGAAGCCGGTGATGAGCAGGACGAAGTAGCTCGGGAACGAGACGTCGAGGAACTTGAAGAGCTCGGGCCTCATCGTCTCGTCGCGGCGCGCCCCCTCAGATCGAGTCGGCCTCGGCGCGCGTGGCCTCGCTCTTCGCGGTCGGCGTGCCCGTCGGCTTGGGCGCCGCGCGCTTGGCCGGCCGGTGCGCGGGCTTGTGCGGGAAGAGGAAGTCGATCGCCATCAGCAGCACGCCGACGCAGATCGCGATGTCGGCGACGTTGAAGGTCGGCCAGTGGTCGGAGGGGATCTGGGCGACCTTGAGCTTCACGAAGAGATTGTTGAGCGCGAGGACCCAGTCGGCGCGGTAGTCGATGAAGTCGATGACCTTGCCCTGGGCGATGCGGTCGACGAGGTTGCCGAGCGCCCCGCCGAGCACCAGCGGCAGCCCCCAGCGGAGGGCGCGCTGCCTGCGATCGAGCTTGCGGTACATGCCCACGATGACGAGCACCGCGACGATCGAGACGAGCACGAAGAAGGGCTTGCGCACCTTCTCGGGCTGATCGTGGAACATGCCCCAGGCGCCGCCGGGGTTGCGCGCGAGCACGAATTGGAGGCGATGTTTGATCACCTCCTTGACGACGTGCCCGCGCTCGGTCTCGAGCGCCTTCACGGCCCAGCGCTTCGATGCCAGATCGGCGGCGAGCACGAAGAGCGACAGCGCGGCGAGGAAGACGTACGGCGGGCGGTATGGGCGCGGCGCCGGTGCCTCGGACGGGACGGAGCCCGTCGAGCGCGCTTCGCCGAGGGCTTGGGGCTGCGGAGCGGGCTCGGAGGTGGGCGCCGTTGGGGAGCGCGCGCCGGTCTCTGCGTCGTCGGGCATCGTCGGACCGTGATCGTGGGCCGCCTCAGGCGCGCGCGCACGCTGAGTCGTGGCGGGACCGGAGCGCGAAGGTTCGGTGTTCTACGCCAGGAGCCCCCTCGGAGCAAAGCGGCAGAGGCGCCTCGGCCCTCCCCGCGGCGAATCGTCGCCACGTTCTTGTGGCCTCGGCTGCGTTTCGCCCAGAATGCGAGTTTGCAACGGGCGCCCTCGGTGCCCAGCGCCCTCGTGGCCATCGCGCGCGAGGGCTGTCCAGGACGACGCCTGCAATGACACCGGTGAGCTCGATCGTCATCCGACGCGGCCTGGCCTCGATGAGGCTGGTCGAGGAGGCGCTCGCGCGTCAGGTGACCTACGGCGGAGACGTCCTCACGAACCTGCTCGAGGTCGCCCCGCCTCCGGCCACCGACGAGGCCGCGCTCACGGCCGCGCTCGCCGAGTCCCTGGAGCTCGAGGTGGCGGAGCTCGAGGCGCTGCGCGCCCCCGATCCGCGCGCAGTCCGGCGCGTGGACCGGGCGCTCGCCGAGGCCTACGGCGCAGTGCCGATCGCGATCGACGGCGACGCGCTGCGGATCGCGATCGCCGAGGCGCTGCCGTACGGCGGGCGAGAGACGTTCCTCACGGCCGTCGGCGCAGAGGTCCGCCTCGTCGCCGCCAACGCCGCGCGCCTCGCGATGGCGATGGAGCGCGCGTACGGCACGCCGATGGACGAGCGCGCGCGCAGGCTCCTCGCGACGCTGGACGGCGCGCCGCCGGCGCCCGATCCGCAGCCAGCGCTCCCCGTTTCCCAGCCAGCGCCCGCCCCCGCACCCGCGTCCGCCCCCGCGCCCGCGCCCGCATCCGCGTCCGCACCCGCCCCCGCTTCCGCCCCCGCGCGGCGGGGCGCGGCCGACGGGCTGCGCACCTTCCTGCGCGGCGCCGCGCGCAAGGCGTCCTCCGGCGTCGCGCGTCCGTCGTCGATCCCGGCGCCGGCGCACCCGTCCGAGCCCGCTCCTCGTCGCCGTCGCGGCCCGTTCACGCGCGGCGACGCCGAGGAGGCCTTCGCCGCGGCGACCTCGTCGGACGGCGTGCTCGCCGCGGTGCTGGAGTTCGCGCACCAGTACGCCAGCTACGCGGCGATCTTCCGCGTGCACGGCGACGTCGCCGAGGGGTGGGATGCGCGCGGGGTCGGGGCCACCGGCGAGCGTGTGCGCAAGATGGGGGTTCCGCTCGATCTCGAGAGCCTATTCTCGAAGGCGCGGCGCACGCGCTTGCCGACCGAGCGGCAGACTCCCGAGCCGCTCGATGGCGCCATCGCCGACGAGCTCGAGCGCGTCGACGCCGCAAGCGCGATCGCCATGCCGATCTCGGTCGGCGCCCGCGTGGTCGCGCTGCTCTGGCTCGACGACGGCCCGGACCCGCTGACGCTGCTCGACGTCTTCGACGTCTCGCGAATCGTCGCCGACGCGGGGGTGGCGCTCGCGCGCATCGTGCTCGCCAAGAAGCGCGGCGCGCCGACGCCGACGCCCGCGCGTGTCGTCGCCCGCTCTTCACGTCCGCCGAAGGTCGACGCCGCCGCCGGGCTGCGCGCGCTGGCGGCCGCCCTCACGCCGGCGCCGGTGCCGGCCGCGCCGAGC
>JAJXTK010000663.1 GCA_021783935.1 Myxococcales bacterium
CGACGTCCAGGCTCGCGAGCGCCCGCCCCTCCGCGAGGTCGACCCGCGCGACGGCGAGCCCCTCTTCGAAGGCCGCGAGCTCGAGCCGATCGATCAGCCCGCCGCCGCGCTGCCCCTCGGCGGTCTCGACGAAGGCGACCTCCGCGCACCCGACCGCGCAGACGTCGAGCACGGCCTGTCGGCGCGCGGCCACGACGCCGGCGTACGGATCGTCCACATCGACCGCCACGCTCGGCTCGCCTCGGGATCGGCCCATCGTGGGTCCATGCTAGCGCGGAGGGCATCCCCCCGACGCGCCGCGGACATTGTCGAGCCGCGCGGTCGTCGCAGGAGAGGATCGGAGCCGCCGACGCCGAAGCCGATGCCGATGCCGATGCCGAAGCCGAAGCCGAAGCCGATGCCGATGCCGATGCCGATGCCGATGCCGATGCCGAAGCCGAAGCCGATGCCGCCGCCGCCGCCGCCCCCGGCAGTACGCCCGCCGCCCCCGGCAGTCCCCCGAACCGAGCCTCGTCGCTCCGCGAGGAGACGCGCCCGGCGTAGAGGCGCGCGAACCGACTCCCGGTACATCCACGACAACCTCGCGGCGTCGCGTCAAGACCCTCCCGCCCACACGATCGGCGCCCCGCCCGGCATCGGCGCGATCCCGACCGCGCTCGTCGGCTGCGCGGGCTTCTCGATCTCCAGGTGCGCCCCGCTCCCGGGCAGCGCCGCGAGCACGAACGCGTCTCCGGCCAGCGCGTCGCTGCATCCGTCGCACGCGCCCGCGAGGCCGACCTGCACCATGCCAACCAAGCTCACCAGAGTGCCGAGGACGATCGTCGGGATCCCGAGGCCGATCCAGCTGCTCGGCCGGCCCTTCACGGTCATCGGCCGCGGGCTCGACGGCAGGCGTCTCGGCGCGCGAGGGGGGCGCCGAGAAGACCGAGGCGACCACGAACACGACGGGGCCGAGACGGCGCTGCGGCGCGAGCATGGCGACGAGGTCGCTCCGCGGCGAGCGTCGCGCCACCCCATCGCGTGCTCCGCGGGACAGAGCCGCGCCTATGGCACGTCCAACGTCTCCTCGGCGCGCACGCACGTGATCCCGCACACGTCGCCCGCGTCCGCATAGCTGGGAGCGACGTGCCCCCCGCCGACGATCGCGCCGTCGCGCTGCACGACGACGTCGAAGCTCGCGGGCTTCAGCCACCACTCGAAGCGGAGGTCACCGTTCACGATCGCGCCGAACGCGGGCGTGGTGCCGTCGGCGTAGGTGCAGACGAGCCCGTCCTGCCCCGGGCTCGGGCGGCCGTCCTGGCACGTGATGTCGTACGAGAGCCCGCCGCTGAAGGTCAGTCGGTAGACGTGGCTCGTGTCGAACGCCGCCGACGCGCTGTGCACGGTGAGGGTGAGCGACGCCTCGCAGCCCGCCAGGCACTGCGTCGAGCCCGGCGCGCACGCGCTCGTCACGAGGGCGCTCGCGAGGATCGCGGGCGCGAGCCGAGCGCGGCCTCGACGATGAGCACGCACCACGCATCGACGGTAGCGCGAGCGGCTTCGCCGGCAAAAGGGAGCGCGCCGCCGCGACCGTCACGAGCCCCGCGACCTGGGCCCGCATCGCATCCAGGTCTGGCGCCGCGTCGCCGCGTCGCGGAGCTCGAGGCGAAGCTCACCGCGAAGGGCTGACCGAACCCGACCCCGACCCCGACGCCGCTGCCGAACCCGCAACCGCCGCCGAACCCGCAACCGCCGCCGAAACCGCAACCGCCGCCGAAACCGCCGCCGCCGCCGCCGAAACCCGAAGCCGCCCCCGCCGCTGTGCCACCTGGCACACCTCGCGGCCCACCCGCCGGCCATCGCGTTAAGCGCCCCTCGATTCTCGGCCGATTCCCGCGTGCCCCCGGCCGCACCGACCCTCGGCATCATCGGTGCATCGTGCCCAGTCGCCACCACGTTCGGCACACCCGCCGGCCCCCTCGGAGGACCCCCGCCATGACGACGTTGCCCGCCTCGCACTTGCGCCGCCCGCGCCTCTTCGCCCTCGCCGCCCTCGTGTCGGCTGCGACGCTGGCCCCGCTCTCGGCCGGCTGCGGCGGCACCAAGGCAAACCCGCAAGGGCGCGTCACCGGCCAGAGCGAGTTCGTCTCCGCGCCGCCGAGGGGCAACAGCGCGAGCTTCGGGGCGGGCGCCGCCGGCGCTGCCAGCGACGCGGGGGCCAACGCGCCGTCGACCTCGGGGCAGAAGGCGGCCACCCCGTCGCGCACCGTCGAGGAGACCGACATCTATCGCTACGACGCCGGCACCCAGCGCCTCTACTACCTCAACGGCTACCGCGGCCTCATGGTCTTCGACGTCAGCGTCGTCGATCACCCGAAGCTGCTCGGGCGCTCGCCGATCTACGGCTCGCCGATCGAGATGGTCGTGCGCGGCAACCTCGCCGTGGTCGTCGTCGGCGACTGGTACGGGCGCCAGCTCGACGGCACCCCGTTCCACGGCTCGATCGTGCGCGGCCTCGATGCGACCGACCCGACGAACATCAAGAACGTCGGCGAGGCGCAGCTCGGCGGCTGGGTGCAGGACACGCGCGTGGTCACCGGCGGCGGCAGCGACGTGCTCTACGCGGTGAGCGAGGACTACGGCTGGGAGTACGGCTGGAGCTACTACGGCGGCGACGGCGTCGGCATGGGGGTCGCGGGCCCCGCGGGCGGCAGCTCGGGCTCGAAGGTGATCATCTCGTCGGTCAGCTTCGCGGGCGGCGTCATCAAGCTGGCCGGCCAGCAGGTGTTCCCCGGCTACGGCGGCGTGTTCAACGTCACGCCCAACGCGATCATGCTCGCGCACGACATCCCGCAGGATCCGTCGCAGCCCTACAGCTCGCCGACCGGCAAGACCGAGCTGCAGTACGTCGACATCAGCGACTTCGGCGGCAAGATCGCCCTGCGCGGCGCGATCGCCGTCGACACGGAGCTGCAGGGGTGGGGGGCCGACAACGGCCGCTGGTACCTGGATTTCAGCGACGGCAAGATCGCCCGCGCCTTCGGCTGCGGCGACGGCACGACCCCGTGGTGCGGCGGCAGCAACGCCTTCACGCTCGCGACCGCCGACTTCACCGACCCCGATCACCCGACGCTCGCCTCCGAGCTCGCGGTCGCGGGCTCGGGCTGGAGCCCCGCGGTGCGCTTCGACTCCGGGCGCATGTACGTCTCCCCCGACGACAGCTACGGCTACAGCAACAACCCCTCGACGCCGATCCAGATCTTCGACGTCACCAGCACCACCGCGCCGAAGCTCGTCGGGCAGACCAACATCACCGGCTCGGTCTGGAACTTCTTCCCCGCCCAGAATCGCCTCTTCGCGCTCGGCAACGACTACGGCAACAGCTCGAGCAGCGTGGCGCTCCGCTACCTCGACGTCACCGACGCGACCAACCCGAGCGTCATCGGCGTCTCGACGTTCGGCGATGGATGGGCGTGGTCGCCGGCTGCCGAAACGTTCAAGGCCTTCAGGCGCGACGCGAGGCAGGGGCTCGTCGTCAT
>JAJXTK010000664.1 GCA_021783935.1 Myxococcales bacterium
CCGCGCAGACGCGATGAAGCTGGTGAAGCTCGCCGAGCGCCGCCCGCTGTCGCCCGACGAGCAGCAGCGCCTGATGATGCTCCTGCTCAAGGCCCGCCAGGCCTGCGACGCGCTGGCACTCTGCGACGCTGGGCATCCCGAGGCGAACCGTTGCCCGAAGCTCGACGAGCTCGAGGCGCTGGTGAGCGAGATCTGCGCGCAGGGGGCGAGCAAGATCCTGATCTTCTCGGAGTGGACCTCGATGCTCGACTTCGCCAAGGCGCGGCTCGAGAAGCTCGGGATCGGCTGCGGCTACCTGCACGGCGGCGTGCCGACCGAGCGTCGACCGGCGTTGCTCGCGCGCTTCCGCGAGGATCCCGATCAGCGCGTCCTGCTGTCGACCGACGCGGGCGGAGTCGGCCTGAACCTGCAGGTCGCCTCGTACGTGATTCACCTCGATCTACCTTGGAATCCAGGCAAGCTCGACCAGCGGAACGGCCGGGCCCACCGTGTCGGGCAGACGCACGGCGTGTCGGTGACGTACCTGGTCGCCGAGGACGGCATCGAGCGCGGGATCGAGGGGACGCTCGCGAGCAAGCGCGCGCTGCGCGGCGCCGCGCTGGACGCCGGCAGCGACGTCGACGAGGTCGAGGCGCGCGGCTTCAACGTGTTCCTCGCCGAGCTTCGCGATCTGCTGGAGGAGGACGCGTCGCGGGTCGACGACACGACGGAGCCGACCGTCGCTGCGAATCCCGAGCCCGCGCCCGAGCCGGAGCCCGCCCCCGAGCCTGCCGCGGAGCGGGCGGCGGTCGCTCCCGAGGACGTGTCGGCACGCGCCACCGCCGACACCGATGCAGCGACGTCGACCGCGGAGCCGTCCGTCGCCGCGCTCGCACCGGCCGAGTCGAGCGCCGTCGCCCAGCAGGCACGCAGCGTGTCGCGGGCGCGCGATCGCCTTCGCCTTTCGCGTGTCGTGCTCGATGCCGGCTTCCACGACGACGCCGTCCGCGCCGCCTATGACGCGATCGCCGCGGCGATCGCTGCGCGCACCGAGGCGGGCGTCGCGAGCGGGCACGCGCAGCTGGTCGCCGCGATCTACCGCGAGCTGCTCCCGAATGCGCGGCTGCCGTCCGCTGCGGCGGCGAGCCTTGCGCGGCTTCGAGATCTCGCGCTGCTCCGCGACGAGGGGGTCGGCGTGCCCGAGGCGCTGGCTCGTGGCGCGGTCGAGGAGGCGGAGGAGTGGGTCGCGCGGCTCGACGGGGAGTCGAACTGCCAGGCGTGACTTGACCGACACGCCTTGCTCACCCTTCTTCCGTGACCTTCCGACGCCCCGCGTCCCTCCATCGCCAGGAGGCGGGCTCCCATGTCTCCTCGGAGGCCCCGCCGAGCACCGGATCCAAGAACGCTCGGGCTGCGAGCGTGACCTCGGAGAGCGTCGGCCAGCCCAGGCGATCGGCCAACGCCATCGCGGCATACGGAGCCGCCCACGCCGCCGGCGGATCTGGCAGCGCGCGGGGCAGCGTATGCGTCTTGCGGAAGCCGAACGTCTGGTCGAGCGCGGCGCGAAGGAGGCGCGCGTCGAGCGCCTGCACGGTCGCGAGCAGCGCGATGTCCGGCAGGTCTTTGACCCGCGTGTTGGGGCGCGCGCGCGGCATCGTGTACGCGTGCAGCTTCTCCGCGACGTGCGTCGCGATCGGGTACAGCCGGAAGGTCGGCGGCGCGATGCCCGCGAACCCGAGGACGTCTTCGGCGACCATGACCTCGGGCTCGGCGATCATCGGGTCGCCGAACGCGACGTCGACGCCGAACGGATCTCCGTACGGTTTGCCGGCCAGCTTGCACGCGGCGCGAAAGCGGAGCCCTTCGTACTGCATGCCGTCGTTCTGGATCTCCGGGTGCTCGTCGTCCGCACGGATCTCGAACGCGATGAAGTCGCCGAGGTCGAGCCGCCCGGCGCCTTGGAGGCGGGCCAGCAGCTGCTCAGGCGTCCCCGTCATGCGCAGGTCGACGTCCTTGGTCGTGCGCGCGCGCTCCACGCGCAGCTCGACGACGAGCCCCCCCTTCAGGACGACAGCATCCCCGAATGCCTTAGCGACGCGCGCGAACCATCGATCGAACACGAGCAGCTGCCGGCGGCGAGCGAAGTCGAGACCGGTCGTCGAACGCGCCCGAAGCCGCTGCTCCAGGGCCTGCTTGAAGGCGGCCGGGCTCGCGTAGCTCCGCGGCGTCATGCGTCGACCCCACCGAACGGACGCAGCGCCTCGTCGACCTCGACGAGCTCGTCCCGCGAGACGAGCCCGCGCACCAGGGCTTGCCGCGCTGCTTGCCGCAGCAGCTCGGGCGACAGCGATGCGTGCGCACAGTCGGCGAGCGTGCGCCGCGCGCTCGTCATCGGCACCCCGCCCATCCACGCGCGATCGGAGGGTGAGACGTCCGCGTGATGGAGGACGACCCCCTTTGGAACCCGGAGCCGGCGCGCACGCCAGGACGCGGGGAGGGTGAGGTGGATCCGCGACGGCATCACGTCCGAGAGCCCGTGCAGCGCCATCGCGCTCTCGTGCGAGACGACCCCCGCTTGCTCCGACCAGAGCCAGGCGGCCACGAGGTCTTCGTGATCCCCGGCAGGGAAATGAACGAGGCGGTAGATCCCTCGCCGCAGGCGACGAACGCGTCCGGCGCGAACATGATGGATGAGCAGCTGGGGCGAGTACCCCGCTGCGGCGGCCTGCTGAGTCGTGAAGAGGCCGTCCTGCGCAGCGGCGATCTCGTAGAGACCGCTCCAGTCGGGACGCTCGACGGTGATCTCAGCCACGCACAAAACGTAAGCAAGGCTTTAGATTGGTGCAAGGCGTCTTGGCGTCGGAGGGCCGGCGGCCGGCGCAGCCACGCCGCGCGAGGAGACTGCTGGCCAGGCTGCCGGCGGCACGTCCTGCTGCGCGTCCGCGAAGGTCGTTCGCCCAGCCCGAGCCCCCTGCCCAAAGACGCGCGATCGCGCACGTAGACGCGCAATACTGCGCGATGACCTCGGGCCGCCCGTGCGGTTTCGCGCGGAATCGTGCGGGATCGCGCTGGTCCGTCAGTGTTCGAATCCCGTTGGGGACGCCACCCCAACTCCCCGGAATGACCTGGCATTTCGGGGAAACGAGAGCGAAGGAAAGTTTGGCTGCCCAAATGCTGCCCAACTTTCGCAGCGCTTTCACTGGTCGCCCACCGCCTTTCTCGTCGGCGCGGTCACAGTGACGAGCGCCTGGATGTGCTGCCGCCCGCCGTCCGGCGCGAGGTGCGAGTAGCGCATCGTCATCGTGATCGTGCTGGCGCCCAGCCACACCTGGACCTGTCGGAGCGGGGTGCCGCCGCCCACGAGGTTGGAGGCGAAGGAGTGGCGCAGGTCGTGCCACCGCACGAGACGGAGACCAGCACGCTTCGCGACGGCGGCGAGCACTTCGTGCAACTGCCAGATCGAGAGGTCACTCCCATCGGCGCGGCAGTCGCGCATGACCGCGCCGCACAAGCCGGCGCTGCTCGGGGCGCCAGTTTCA
>JAJXTK010000665.1 GCA_021783935.1 Myxococcales bacterium
CTCGGGCGCGGCATCGGCAGCCCGAGCGCGGCCGCAGAGGCGGCGAGATCGCGCACGATCGGCAGCCGCGAGCGCGCGGGATCTTCGAGCGACGCAGGGGGCGGCTCGGAGAGGCCGTTGCGCGCGCGGAGCGAGGCGATGCGCGCCGCCCGGAGCGCCGGCGCGAGCAGCTCCAAGAGCTTGCCGAGCACGACGTCGTGATCGCTCGGAAACAGCTGGACGAAGTGGGCGAGATCGAGGCCACGCGTCGGCTCGATCGGCGTCGCGGGGGTGAGCTGCGTGAGGTAGCGCTGCTGCTCGCCGTCGGTCTGCTGCAAGACCGACAGCGCGGAGGCGACGCACCACGCGCGATCGAACGCACCCTGCCGGCGGTAGAGGCGATAGAGCTGGTGGTAGGGCTCCGCGCGACGCGGCTCGCGCGCGATGATCTGCTGCAGCTCCGCCGCCGCCTCGCGCACCTGCCCGGCGCGCTCGTGCAGATCGGCGAGGATGCGGCGCGTGCGCGCGTCGTCTGGGCGAAGCTGCGAGGCGGTGCGGAACGCCTCCGTCGCGGCGGCCTGCTCGCCGAGTCGATCGCGGTAGATGAGGCCGAGCGCGCCCCAGAGCTGGTGCTCGAGCGCAGCGTCGCGCGGCTCGGCGCGCGCCACGCGGTGGAGCATCCGACGGTAGGCGCGCTCGAGGCGCCGCCAGTCGCGCATCGACGTCAGCAGCCGATCGAGCGATTCGAACGCCTTCAGCAGCGTCGGATCGTCGTCGAGCGCGCGCTCGAAGCTCGCGATCGCCTGGTCCGGATCGTCCATCGAGTCGCGCTGCAGCTGCGCGATGGTGTACACGTACTTGGCGCGCCGCGCGGGGACCGCCTCGATCTCGACGATGCGCCCGAGCACGTCGAGCACGCGCGACCAGTCCTGCGCCTCCTGGGCGATCGCGAGCACGCGGTGCAAGCGCCGCAGGTCGCGCGGATCGTCGTCGAGCGCCGCCTCGAGCGACGCGAACGCGCGCTCGGCGTCGCCGAGGCGCCGCCACAGGACGTCGGCCGCCGCGTCGAGCGCCGCGCCGCGCTCGGCGGGCGAGGCCGCGATCTCGGCGAGCTTCTGCCGCACCTCCACCAGGCCGTGCCAATCCTGCTGCTCCTCGAGGAGCTCCGCGAGCGCGAGGAGCGAGGCGCGGTGCTCCGGCTCGGTCGCCAGCAGGCGGTCGAGCGTCGCGATCGCTGCGCGCGCCTGGCCCATCGACCGCTGGATCATTCCGAGTCGGAAGAGGATCTCGAGGCGGCGCGCGTCGTCGTCGAGCGTCACGAGCAGGCGCTGGTGCGCCTCGAGCGCGGCTGCCCAGTCCCGGCGCCTCCAGGTCGCCTCGGCGAGCGCGTCGAGCAGCTCGGGATCCTCCGGCGCGTCGCGCTGCGCATCGCCGAGCACCCGCGCGGCCTCCTCGTCGCGTCCGAGCCCCGAGAGCGCTCGGCCGTGGAGCCACGCGAGCTTGCGCGCCTCGTCCGGGCTCGCCGCGCGACCGCGGAGCTTGGCGAGCATCGGCTCGGCGCGCGCGAAGTCCCCCGCGACGACGCAGGCCTCGGCCAGCGGGCGCAGCGCCTCGTCGGCGTCCTCGTCGAGCAAGAGCGCCTGCTCCCACGCGGCGCGCGCGCTGGCCGGATCGCCGAGCGACTCCGCCCGCAGCGCGCCGAGCCTCGCGAGCAGCCGCGCGCGAAGGCGAGCCTCGGCGGTCAGCTCGATCTCCCTCTCGAGCCAGCGCGCCGCGTCGCGGCCGTCCCCCTCGTCGAGGGCCAGGCGCCGCAGCGCTTGGATCGAGGGCACGTGAGCGGGGTCGTGGTCCAGCGCGTCGCGGTAGGCGTCGCGCGCGCCGCGGGCGTCGCCGAGCTCCTCGTTCGCGAGGCCGAGGGCATGGTGCGCCGCCGCGCGCGACGAGGCGTCCTGCGCGCGCGCCGCCGCCCGGCGGAGCCGCTCGAGCGCCGCGGTCGTGTCGCCCCGCCGCGCCTCGAGCCGCGCGAGGGCCGTCGCGGCCTCGGCGTGATCCGGATCGAGCTCCGCCGCCGCCGTCCACGCGGCCAGCGCGCGCGTCTCGTCGCCGAGATCGCGCTCGAGCGTGCGCGCCATCGACGCGTGCAGCTCCGCGCGCCGCGCCGGATCGCGCGCGATCGCCGCGTGCTCCCTGAGCGTCGCGAGCTGGTCCGAAGGGCGCCCCGCGCGCGCGTAGAGGCGCGCGAGCGCCGTCAGCGTCGCCTCGTCGTGCGGCGCGATCCCGTACGCCTGCTCGAGCCGGTAGATGGCCAACGCGTCGTCGGCGAAGGTGTGCTCGAGGAGCGCGGCGAGCTCGGTCAAGAGCTCGAGCTGCTCGCGCGCCGTCTCGGCCACCTCGAGCCGGCGCTCGAGGGCCGCGCGCAGCCGCTGCGCATCGCGGCGCGCGCGGTAGTGCGTGACCAGATCGCGGTGGGCGTGGGCGTCGCCCGGATCGACGCGCAGCACCTCCTCGAGCAGCTCGGTCGCGCGCTCGGGCGTCGAGAGCGACGTCGCGCACAGGTGCGCGAGCTTCACGCGCGTGGCGTTGCGCTGGGCGTCTTCTGCCTCGCTTCGCCCGTCGCTCCCGAGCGCGAGGCGGCGCTCGAGCAGCTCGGCCACGGCGCCGAGCTGACCGCGCTCGCGCTGGATGGCCTCGAGGGCGTCCAGCGCCGCCAGCCACGACGGCTCGAGATCGAGCGCGCGCTGGTAGCTCGCGATCGCGCGATCCGACTGCCCCTTCACCTTCCAGAGAAGCTCGCCCACCTCGCAGTGGATCTCGGCTCGCTCGCGCTCGGAGCTCGCGAGATCGAGCGCCGCGACGAGCGCCGCGCCCGCGCCGTCGATCTCCCCCTGCCGGCGCTGCACGCGCGCGAGCAGCCGGTGCACGCGCACGTCGCGCGGCGCGAACGCCAGCGAGCGACGCAGGTACGGCATGGCCCACTCCGGTCGATCGACGTCCTCGCCGTACCACTTCGCGAGCCGGAGGCTGAGCTCGTGGCAGCGCGCCGGATCGGCCTGGCTCTCCGGCTCCTCGAGCCAGGCCTGGGCAGACTGGATCAGCGCGCCGAGCCGGTCGGTCTGGTGGGCGACGCGCTCGAGCGCGCGCGCCGTCTCGTCGTCCTCGGGCGCCTCGTGCAGCGCGGCAATCAGCACGTCGAAGGCCTGCTCCGGGTCGTCGAGCCGCCTCTCGAGCAGGTCGGCGAGCTCGCGATAGAGCCGCGCGCGCTGATCGCGCGCGTCCGTCCCGTCGATGCGATCGAGGAACGCCTCGGCGCGCCTCGACAGCGCCTCGAACGAGCCGCTCTCGTCGGCGCCGAGAGCCTAAACGGAGAGATACCACCCCATACCGCCCGGCGCCAAGATTTTCACGGCCGTCTTGTCCTCGATCGGCGCCTCCTCGGGGACCGGCGGCCACGACGTCGCGGGCGACGACAACGGCGCGAGCGAGACGCCGGAGGGGCTGTCATCGAAGGGGGTCGGGCTCCGCTCCGACTCCGGGAAGAC
>JAJXTK010000666.1 GCA_021783935.1 Myxococcales bacterium
GCGCCGACCAACGGCGGCACCTTCGGCTCGGGCGAGTTCACCCAATACCTGCCCGGCATGCGCGTCGGCGGCTTCGTCGGCACCCCGATCGCGCCGCGCCTGTCGGGCGCGAACGACGCCATCGTGGTGCAAGACAGCCGCGGCACGCTGGTGCGCCTCGATGCGAGCGCCGCGTGGATGTCGAAGCCGCCGACGGTCGCGTGGGAGGTGCGCCGCGCCGGCATGCCTTCGACGGGCGCGACGCTCGACGGCGGCAAGGCCGGGATCTTCTGCGCTGCGCCCGTCGTTCCGCAGGGCTCGAAGCTCCTGGCGGTGTCGGGCGCCGGGGCGACGCTCTGGTCGCAGGCGTTCTCGGGCTCGCTGACCAACGACCCGCTCGCCGCCGACGTGAACGGCGACGGCACGAGCGACGCGATTGCCACGTGGACCACGACCGGCTCGGTGCTCAACGCGCAGGCCTTCGACGGCAAGACCGGCAACGCGCTCTGGAGCGCGCCCTACGCCGAGGCGCTGCAGTGGGGCTTTCAGCCGAGCGCGCTCGCGGACTACGACGGCGACGGCGTCGCCGATCTCTTCTTCGTGCCGAACTCGCTGCGCGTCCTCAACGGCAAGACCGGCGCGACGCTCGCGAACAACCCCAGTTTCCTCGCCTACTTCACGCCGACGATCGCGGACGTCGACGGCGACGGCGTCTTCGAGGTCACCATGAGCCGCGGCTTCTACCCCGCGCGCACGTTCCGCAAAGACCTCGTCACCACGATGTGGACCGGCCCCGACGATCGCCCCTACCAGCACGGCGCGCGCGCGCAGTGCGGCCCCGCCTCGATCTGGGTGCAGCCGTCGTCGCAGAGCCGCGCGCTCGTTCGGCTCGTGACGATGAACGGCTCGTCCGCCGGCGCGATGCGGACCGTCTGGCTCGCGGGGGGCAAGCTCTTCGCGTCGCAGGCCGCCGCCGACGCGTCGGGGGCGTTCGAGGGCTCGCTCGGCAACGTCGCGATCAAGGCCGATCTCATCGGCACCGGCGATCACCCCTCCGCGCTCCTCGGCAGCAGCGACGGCTTCCTCTACGCGATCGATCCGTGTCACGCCGCGCTCGACTGGGCGTTCGACGCGAAGTTCGCCGTCGGCGACGCGATCTTCGCCGACACGAGCGGCGACGGCGTCGACGAGATCCTCGTCTCGGCCGCCGACGGCTACCTGCACGCCTTGCAGCAGCGCGTGCTCTCGCCGCCGTCGTACGTGAACGACAACCCGGTCAACGGCGCGACCGTCATCCCCGGGCCCGACGTCGACAGCGTGCAGACGGTCGACTCGCTCGGCGCCTCGTGGGACGCCGTGCCGCAGGCCGACGGCTACCAGCTCTCGGTGGTGACGGCGGGCGGCTCCTTCGTCACCCAGCCCGACTGGGTCGATCTCGGCAACGTGAGCTCAGCCGCCGTCACGAACCTCTCGCTCGCCGACGGTCGCAAGTACTTCGTCTCGGTGCGCGCCGTCTCCAAGACGCTGGGCTCGTCGGTCGCCACGACCTCCAACGGCGTGGTCGTGCACCTCGTCAGCGCCTCCGACGCGGGGATCGGCGACGCGACCCTCGGCCCGGACGACACCGGCGTCGCGCCCGGCGACGACGCGGGGGCCGACGCGACCGTCGTCGACACCGGCGCTGCGGCGAGCGCGGGCGGCGGCAGCGGCGGCAAGAGCGGCTGTGGGTGCCGGGTGGCGGGCGAGCCTCGCGGCGATGGGCTCGTCGCGCTCGTCGGCCTCGGCGCGGCGCTCGCGATGGCGCGGCGTCGGCGGCGCTGAGTCCTCTGCGAGACGAGAGAGGAACAGGAAGGGAAGGAGGAGAGAAGGTCTGGGGGGATTGCCGATCGCGACGACGACGCGGCGTTCGCCCTCGGCAGCGAAGACGACTCGGCCCCGACCGGCAGGCCCCAAATCCCCCCTTCTTCTCTTCTTCCCTTCCTGTTGCCTCCCTCTCGACGCTCAGTGCACTTCTGCGCGGCGCATCGCCTCGACGGCCTGCACGCCCTTCTCGAAGGCCTGCTCGTTCATCGCGATGAGGTGCGGCTTGTGCTCGAGCGCCTGCCGAATGGCGAGCGTCAGGCTCTCCTTCGGCAAGAGCCCCGTTGCGGCCTGCAGCGCGCCGAGCGCGACGACGTTCTTCACGACGACCGCGCCGAGGTCCTGCGCGATCTGCGCGAACGGCACGCCGTAGACGCGCGCCTGCGGCATCGCGGGGGCATCGGCGATGACCGTCTTGTCGTAGACGACCACGCCGCCCGGGACGACGGTCGGACCGAACTTCGCGAGGCTCGGCGCGTTGAAGGCGACCAGCACGTGCGGGTGCGGAGCGGCGGGCGAGAGCACCTCCTCGGCCGCGACGTGGACGTCGGCGTAGGACGTGCCGCCGCGCGACTCGGGGCCGTAGCTCGGGATGTGGGTCGCGTCGAAGCCCTCCTGGATCGCGGCGCGCGCGAGCAGGAGCGCCGTGGTCTGCGCGCCGTCGCCCCCCGCGCCGGCGAGCTTGATCGCCACGTCGGCGCCGAAGCCGGTCTCGGGGAAGCTGCCCGCGAAGCGCGGGACCTCCTTGTCGCTGCCGCCGACGACCGCGGCCACCTTCGCGGGGTCGAAGCTGGGCTCCGGGAGCGGCGTCATCGGCTCGGGCCCGACGTCCTTGATCACGCCGAGCGGGAAGAGGGGGACCATCTTGTCCTTGACCCACTTCTCGGCCTCGATCGGGGTCATCTTCAGGTGCGTCGGGCACTCCGAGAGCACCTCGATGAAGCTGAAGCCGCGGCGCTCGTCCTGCAGCCTGAGCCCCTTCGCGATCGCCTTCTGCGCCTTGACGCGCTGCTTGGCGTCGAAGAGCGCCACGCGCTCGACGTAGATCGGCAGCTCCAGCTGCGCGATGAGCTCCGCCATGCGCATCGGCGCGCCGTCGTAGCGCCCGCGCCCCGCCGGGCTCGTCGCGGTCTTCAGCCCCATCGGCGTGGTCGGCGCCATCTGGCCGCCGGTCATGCCGTAGATGGCGTTGTTCACGAAGATGACGGTGATCGGCAGGCCGAGGTTCGCGGCGTGGAAGATCTCCGCGAGCCCGATGGAGGCGAGATCGCCGTCGCCCTGGTAGCTGATGACGATCGAGTTCGGATTGGCGAGCTTGTGCCCGATGGCGACCGCGGGTGCGCGGCCGTGCGCCGCCTGCGTGTTGCCGACGTCCATGTAGTAGTACATGAACACCGTGCAGCCGACCGGCGAGACGAGCACCGTGCGGTCTTGCAGGCCGAGGGTCTCGATGGCCTCGGTGAGGTACTTGTGCACGAGCCCGTGGCCGCAGCCGGGGCAGTAGTGCGTCGCGTGGGCCTTGAGCCCCTCGCCGTGATCGTGGCGGTCGAATCGCTCGTAGAAGACGCTCATGACAACACCCTCGCGGCCTCGCCGGCCTCGGTCTCCCGCCCTTTGCGGCTCGCGTTGGCCTCGTGCGCGGCGCGCACGCACGTACCAATATCGTAATTCTGC
>JAJXTK010000667.1 GCA_021783935.1 Myxococcales bacterium
CTCGCGGAGCTCGGCCGCTGGCCGGCGATCGCCGCGCACCTCGGGCGCGGCGGCGTCGTCACGCGCGACGCCGACGGGCGCGTGCGAAGGCTCGACGCGCCGCGCGCCCGCGACGCGCGCGGCAACGCCTTCTTCGCGACCGCCCCTGCGCGCGCGAACGACCCGCTGAGGATCGCCGCGCGCGACGACGGCGCGAGCTTCATCGAGGTCACGCCGACCGACGCCGCGGCCGTCGCGGGCGAGGCCATCGAAGGCGCGATGGTGTATCGCGCCGCTGCGGGCGGCGCCGATCTGGTGCACGTCCTCGAAGGCGATCGCGCCGAGGAGCTGCGGCTGCTGCGCGCGCCTCGCGAAGGATGGGAGGGGCGCTGGTCGCTGCGCCTCGGTCCCGGCTTCTCGTCGGTGCGCGACGCGCACGGCTTCCTCGAGGTGCTCGATCGCGAGGGGATCCCGCGCCTGCGCGCGGCGCCGCCGTACGCCATCGACGCGCGGGGGAGGCGGCGCGCGCTGACGACGAAGCTCCAAGGAACGACTTGGAGCGCGGCGCTCGACGCGCGCGGGCTCGCCTTCCCCGTGGTCGTCGATCCGCTCTGGACCGCCACCACGAGCATGTCGGTGGCGCGCACGAGCTTCCGCCTCGCCAAGCTGCCGACCGGCAACGTGCTGGCCATCGGCGGCGAGACCGCGGGCGCGTCGACCGCGGCCTGCGATCGCTACGATCCGGCCAGCGGCACGTGGGCGGTCGCCGGGTCCATGCACGACGGGCGCGCGTGGTTCGCCGTGACCTCGCTCCAAGGCGGCCGCGTGGTGGCCGCCGGCGGCGACAGCGGGACGGGGAGCCTCTCGAGCGTCGAGATCTACTCGGAGACGACCGACACGTGGTCGTCCGCGCCGGCGATGAATAACGCGCGACGCAACTTCGAGATCTTCACCCTCGCGAACGACATCGTCCTCGCGTGGGGGGGCATCGATGGCCCATCGCCGTTCGTCGGCTTCGAGACGCTCGATTCGACGCAGAGCACCTGGACGGCGCGCGTCCCGTCGTCGCTGATGCTCGGATCGACGACGAGCTACGTGGCCGCGCAGCTCTCGGACGGCACCGTCGTCTACGCTGGCGGGCAAGACCAGAACAACAACCCGACCGACCAGGTCGCCATCTGCAAGGACACGACCCCCGTCCCGACCTTGACGGTCGGTCCGCACCTGCCGCTGAACCTCGACAGCGGCGTCATGTTCCCCATCGGCAAGGGGACGGCGAACGAGAAGCTCCTGCTCGCCGGCGGCGAGACGATGACGCTCGCCGGCGTGCGCGACGCGGTCGACTACGCGCTCCTCTACGATCCGACCGCGAACAGCTGGACGCAGACCGCGAGCATGTCGACCAAGCGCGTCTATCATGCGGCGACGACGCTCGCCGACGGTCGCGTCCTGGTGACCGGCGGCACCGCGGGGCTCGGCTTTCCGCTCCCGGTGCTGGGCTCGGCCGAGACGTTCGACCCCGCGTCCATGACCTGGAGCCTCTCGGGAGACATGACCACGCCGCGCGGCGTGCACGCGGTCGCGCTCCTCGGCGACGGGAGCGTGCTCGCCGCCGGCGGCGCCGACGCCTTCCTCGGCTTCACGCCCGACCGGCTCTCCAGCGCCGAGGTCTTCGTCCCCGCCGCCTCTGGCGCAGCGTGCACGAGCGACGGTCAGTGCGCCTCGGGGCACTGCGTCGACGGCGTCTGCTGCAACGTCGCGGCCTCGGCGTGCGCCGACGCGTGCCACGCATGCGACGTCGCCGGCGCCCTCGGCACCTGCAGCGCGATCACCGGCTCGCCGCCGGCGGGCCACCCTACCTGCGGCGGCGGCTTCGCGTGCGCCGCGGGCGCTTGCGCGACCAGCTGCTCGACGGACGCGGGCTGCGACTCGACGCACTACTGCGCGGGCGGCAGCTGCGCCGCGCGCGCCGCGAGCTCGACGAGCTGCTCCTCGGGCTCGCAGTGCCTCTCCGGCCACTGCGTCGACGGCGTCTGCTGCGACGCGGCGTGCGCGGGCACGTGCGAGGCCTGCGATCTCGCGGGCTCGGTCGGCACCTGTTCGCCCGTCGTCGGCGCGCCGCACGGCGCGACGCGCACCGCGAGCTGCGTCGGCACCGGGGCGGGCACGCCGTGCGGCATCCAGTGCACCGGCGCCGATCGCACCGCCTGCCACTACGCCTCGACGACGACCCCCTGCTCGGCGACCAGCTGCGTGAGCGGCGCCGAGACGCACCCGAACTCCTGCGACGGCGCGGGCGCCTGCAAAGACGTGCCGATCTCGTGCGGTGCGTACGCCTGCGACGTCTTCGCGTGCAAGCGGTCCTGCGCCAGCCGGAGCGACTGCGCCGACGGCTTCACGTGCAAGTCGAGCGTCTGCGTGCCGTTCGCCGATCTCGGCGCCGCGTGCGCGACGGGGACCGATTGCCTCAGCGGCTTCTGCACCGACGGCGTCTGCTGCGGCTCGCAGTCGTGCGGCGCCGGCAGCTCGTGCGCCATCACCGGGCACCTCGGCACGTGCGCCAAGCAGCGCGCGGCGACGTGCGGCACCGACGCCGAGTGCGGCTCGGGCCACTGCGTCGACGGCTACTGCTGCGACGCGGCGTGCGACGGGCAGTGCCAGGCGTGCGACGTGCCGGGCCAGGTCGGCAGCTGCGCGCCGGTGAAGGGGCAGCCGCACGGGGCGCGGGCGGCGTGCGCCGTGACGAGCGGCGCGCCGTGCTCGCAAGCGCTCTGCGACGGCGTCGACGGGACGAAGTGCGCGGCGTTCGCCGGCAGCGAGGTCTCGTGCCGCGAGGCCTCGTGCGCCGACGGCCAGCTCACGCAGCCGGCGAGCTGCGACGGCGCTGGCAACTGCCCGGCCGCCGTGACCTCGAGCTGCGACGGCTTCGGCTGCGACGGCGCGAAGTGCCGGAGCTCGTGCGGCAACGACGGCGAGTGCGCGAAGGGGTACGTGTGCACCAACGGCGCCTGCCAGCGCCCCGGCAACACGTGCTCCATCGACGGCACCAGCGTGCAGACGCCGGCCGGCACGCAGACCTCGTGCGCGCCCTACCTCTGCAAGGCCAACACCTGCCCGACGAGCTGCGTGTCGACCGGCGACTGCCTGGCGGGCTACGCCTGCGACGCGACCCAGCACTGCGCCGCGATCGACGGCGCCGCGGGCACGAGCGCGGCCAGCTCGGGCGGCTGCTCGACGCCGCGCCGACGCGCCGGCCAGGCGAGCGTCGCGCTGCTCTTCGCGATGGCCTCGCTCGGCGCCCTCGCGCGGCGCACCCGGAGGTAGCGACTCCCGCCGGCCGCTCGAATCAGAGCGGCAGGACCAACCCGACCTGCGGCTCGAGCTGCAAATAGCCGTCGACGCCGATTTGATAGAAGTTGCCGGTCGGCGTGAACGAGAGCGCCAACGCCGACGGCTCGCTGCGCACGACCACCCCGAGCCGCAGCCGCGTGCTGCGCGCGGAGCACTCGCTGCACAGCGGCACGTCGACTT
>JAJXTK010000059.1 GCA_021783935.1 Myxococcales bacterium
TCGGCCTCGCGAAGCTCCTCGAAGAGGGGGACGTCGCGGTCACCAAGACCAGGATCACCCTGCCGTTCCCCGACCTCGAGCTGCTCGAGACGCTGCGCGGGATCTGATCCTTCGAAACGCTCGCGCGCCGGCGGCCAAAGGGCGGCGCCGGCGCGCGACGCGCTTCACTGCACCGATTCGCACGTCCCCGGGGCGTCGAACCCAGAGAGCTGGCCGGTCGGGCAGCTGCCGCAGATCGAGCCGTCGTCGTACGCCGCGCGCAAGATCGCGGCGACCGTCGACCTCTGGTACTCGACCGAGTCCACCCGCGACGGCGGCAACCTCCAGCACACGACCAGCGTGCCGCCGAGCGCGTCGTCGACCTGGGCCGTCTTCGACAGCAGCGTCTCGCTGTCGACCATGGGGTGCGAGAGCCCGCTCGACAGCGTCGTCAGCTGCACGGCCTCATCGACCTGCTCGGCCTGCGACCCGAACGTCTGGTCGTTGGCGAGCGCTGGCAACACGGACCGGCACGTTCACCAGCGCCGCCCCGCTCGGCAGCGCGCCGACCTTGCGCTTCACCTTCCACTCCGACGTCTCCGGCCAGGACTGCGGCATCCACGTCCGCGAGGTGAAGGTCGAGGCGACCCCCTGATGGCTACGGGTCGTCGGTCGCCCGAACGCGAACGCCCGCGCCCCCTCTCGTGCAGGGGGCACGGGCGCCAATCACGCGCGAGGCAAGGGAGCGATCACCCCTCGAGGCGATCGAAGCGTGCCTGGAAGAAGCGCAGGTACTTCGGCTCGTAGACCATGCGCAGCCCCTTGATCGAGCGGCGCCGCTCGTAGAGCTCCACGACCGACTCGACGGTCACGTCGCAGTGCGCCTGCGTGTAGACGCGCCGCGGGAACGTCAGGCGCACCAGCTCGAGCTTCGGGTAGTTGTGGTCGCCGGTCTCTCTGTTGCGGCCGGCCGAGACGATGCCGCGCTCCATCGCGCGGATGCCCGACTCGAGGTACAGCTCGCCGGCGAGCGTCTGCGCCGGGAAGGCGACCTGCGGCAGGTGCGGCAGGAAGCGCGTCGCGTCGAGGAAGACCGCGTGGCCGCCGATCGGCACCACGATCGGCACTCCGGCCTCGAGCAGCCGCTGGCCGACGTACTCGACCTGCCCGATGCGCGCGCGGATGTGCGCCTCCTCGACCGCCTCCTCGATGCCGCGCGCCATCGCCTCCATGTCGCGCCCGGCGAGGCCGCCGTAGGTGTGCAGCCCCTCGTAGACGACCACCAGGTTGCGCGCCTCTTCGAAGGTCTTCTCGTCGTTGAGCGCGAGGAAGCCGCCGATGTTGACGAGCAGATCCTTCTTGCCGCTCATCGTCGCGCCGTCGGTGTACGAGCAGGTCTCGCGCAGGATCTCGGCGACGCTCTTGTGCTCGTAGCCCTTCTCGCGGCGCTTGACGAACCACGCGTTCTCGACCGCGCGCGTCGCGTCGAGGATGACCTTGATCCCCTTGGCGCGGCAGTACTCGCTCACCTCGCGGAGGTTCTTCATCGAGATGGGCTGGCCGCCGGCCATGTTCACCGTCGCGGCGACCGAGACGTAGGGGACCTTCTGCGCCCCCACGCGCTTGACGAGCGCGTCGAGCTTCTCGAGGTCGACGTTCCCCTTGAACGGGTGCTCGCTCGTCGGGTCGTGCGCCTCGTCGATGATCACGTCGACGAAGGTCGCGCCGGCGAGCTCCTGGTGGGCCCGCGTGGTGGTGAAGTACATGTTGCCCGGCACGTAGTCGCCGGGCTTGATCAGGCACTGCGAGAGGATGTTCTCGGCGCCGCGCCCCTGGTGGGTCGGCACGAGGTACTTGTAGCCGTAGAACTTCCGCACCGCGGCCTCGAGCCGGTAGAAGTTCGCGCTGCCCGCGTACGCCTCGTCGCCGAGCATCAGCCCCGCCCACTGGCGATCGCTCATGGCGTTGGTGCCGCTGTCGGTCAGCAGGTCGATGTACACGTCCTCCGAGCGCAACAGGAAGGTGTTCCAACCCGCCTCGCGCAGGGCGCGCTCGCGCTCCTCGCGCGTGGTCACGCGCAGCGGCTCCACCATCTTGATCTTGTACGGCTCAGCCCACGAGCGCTTCGTCGTCGTCATCGGGTTCGACCTCCGGGGCGCGGACCCTACGGCGCGAGATCATTCGTCTCCAACGCAATGATTCGAAATGTATGTTCGATGAATTCGAACGAATGGATGGTTCATGCGACCCCGGCGTCGTAGCCTTCGCCGGTGGATCCGCGCTTCACCCTCGATCAGCTGCAGGTGCTCGAGAGCATCGTCCGCTGCGGCTCCTTCGCCGGCGCCGCCAAGGAGCTTCACCGGGTGACCTCGGCCGTGAGCTACGGGGTCAAGGCGCTGGAGGAGTCGGTCGGCGTGGCCGTCTTCGAGCGCGAGGGGCGGCGCGCGGTGCTCACGCCGGCCGGTGCGCTCTTGCTCGAGAGCGCCCGCGACCTGCTCGCGCGCGCGCGCGCGGTGTCGAAGCTCGGCGAGGAGCTCGCGGGCGGATGGGAGCCGAGGCTCGGCATCGTGGTCGACGGCATCCTGCCGATGCCGCCGGTGATGCGCGCGCTGCGTCGCTTCGGCGAGCGCAAGGTCCCGACGCACGTGCGCCTCATGGTCGAGTACCTCTCGGGCGTGCCGCGGCGCTTCGAGCTCGAGCGGGCCGATCTGATGCTGGTGCTCGACCACGCGGGCGACCCCCGCTTCACCGCGCGCCCGATGCCGCCGGTCGAGATGGTCCTGGTCGCGCACCGGACCCACCCGCTCCACTCGCTCCCCAAGCCGCGCGATCGGCGCGTGCTCTCGGGCTTCGTCGAGCTCGCGGTCGCCGACTCGGGCACCACGGCGCCCGACCGCACGCGGCGGCTCTTCGTGGGCAGCCCGCACGTGGTGGAGCTGTCGGACTTCCACGCCAAGCGCACCGCGCTCCAGAGCGGCGTCGGCTTCGGCTGGCTACCGCTGCACCTCGCCAAGGAGCCCATGACGCGCGGCGAGCTGCGGACGATCGGCTTCGAAGAGGGGGACCGCTACACCTTCGAGCCGCACCTCGTGCTGCGTCGCGACGTGCCCCTCGGGCGCGCGGGCAAGCTGTTTCTGTCCTTGCTCGAGGAGGAGACGGCGAACGAGCGGCGCCGCAGGCGCAAGCGTCGCTGAGGCGGGGCGCGCCTTCGCCCGAGGCGCGTGCCGAAGGCGGCCACCTCAAGCCTGGCTCAGTACACGCCGGTCGAGATCGTCGGCGGCACGTTCTTCGGCGGCGGCGCGGCGGGGTGCGTCGGCGCGGCGGTCGCGGCCGGACGCCAGACCGCCTGCTTGGTCAGCTTCACGACGCGCGGCCCATCGCCGGGCATGAGCTTCACCTTCTCGTCGGGGTACCCCTTGGCGTCGACGATCACGACCAGCCCGTCGTTTCCGACGTGCAACTTGCACGGGGTCGCGTCGCAGAGGATCGAGCGCTGCTCGTCGCGGATCTTGGCCCCAGAAGGGTCGCTGTCGATCGACACCGGCACCTCGTCGGGGGGCTTCGCGCTGGAGGAGGCGGTCGCCTTGGCGGCCGTCGCGCTCGTCGCGAACGGCGCCGTCGACGGGGCCAGGGGGCTCGAGGCGGACGCGTGCGCGCCGCCGGTCGTCAGCGCCGCGTGCGGGGAGTGCTCGCCGTGCGAGAGCACGAAGACGACGCCGAGCGTCGCCAGCACCGCCGCGCCAGCGGCGATCGCGACCCATCGCCCTTGCGCCCGCGACGCGCTCGTCGCCGCGGACGACTGCGAGGGGGGCGCGGAGCGAGGGATGTCGCTGACGCGCGCCGGGGGGTGGCTCGACGAGGTGCCGTACGCGCCGACCGAGCTTGCGATTTCGAAGCCCTGCGTGGCGGTGAGCTGGCCGCCGCCCGAGAGCTTCAGCGCCGTGAGCAGCTCCTCCATGCTCGCGAAGCGATCTTCGGGGTTCTTCCCGAGGCACTTCATCACGATCGCCTCGAGGCGCGGGTCGAGGTCGCGCCCCTTCATCTTCTCGCGCAGCGGCGGGACCTTCGCGTTGACCTGCGCGAGCAGCGTGTCGACGGGCTTGGGCCGATCGAAGGGGACGTGCCCGCTGAGCATCTCGAAGAGCATCGTGCCGAGCGCGTAGATGTCGACCCGCGCGTCGACGTGCTCGCCGCGGATCTGCTCCGGCGCCATGTACTTCGGCGAGCCGACGAAGACGCCGGCCTGCGTGAGATCGTCGCCGGGATCGGCCTCGACGCGCTTGACCAGCCCGAAGTCGAGGACCTTGACGACGTCCCCTTCGTCGGCCCGCTGCACCAGGTAGACGTTGGCGGGCTTGAGGTCGCGGTGCACGACGCCGAGCGCGTGCGCCTCGCGCAGCGAGCGACAGATCTGCCGCGCGATCTGCGCCGCGCGCTCCTCCGAGAGCGGCCCCTCCTCGCGAAGCACGCGCGCGAGCGTGCGCCCCTCGAGGAGCTCCATCGCGATGTAATAGAGGTCTCCTTCGACGCCGTAGTCGAAGATCGTCACCGTGTTCGGGTGCGTGAGCCGCGCGCCGATCGATGCCTCGCGAAGGAAGCGCTGGTGGAACTCGCCGTCCGCCCCTTCACCCTCGGGCGCGTTGAGCACCTTCACCGCGCACGTGCGCCCGAGCGACGCCTGCTTGGCGCGATAGACCTTGCCCATCGCCCCGCGCGCGATGAGCGCCTCCAGCGTGAACTTGCCGCCGAGCTCGCGGCCGACGAGCGGGTCGGCTTGGCCGCGGTGCGGGGGCGGTTGCGATGAAGGCCGGGTGGGCATGGGTTCTCTCCGCCGTCGCCGGCGGGCCTGTCGACAAGGTGCGTCACGTAGTCGAACTGTGCGAGCGACGCGCGTCGGATTCGCGACGCCCCCGAGTAGACGTGGGGCTTCGAGGGCGATCCGTGACCCGGAGCGCTTTACGGTCACTGCGCATCCGTCTAGTGTGGCTCGACCATGGTCGCCGTCCCCTGGCAACGCGAGACGGGCCTCGACGCGGTCGTGGCCCGCTGGCTCAAGAGCGGCGTCGTGCGCGACATCGTCGCCGACGAGACCTACGAGCCGCGCGCCGCCAAGACCGCCCCCTTCCCGCAGGGGCTGCCCGAGGGGGTGCGCGCCGCGCTCGGCGCGCGAGGCATAACCAATCTATACGCGCACCAGGCGCAGGCGTTCGAGCGCGCGAGGCAGGGCAAGCACCTCGTCGTCGCCACGCCGACCGCGAGCGGCAAGTCGCTCTGCTTCCACCTGCCGGTGCTCAGCGCGCTCGCCGAGGACCCGCGCGCGCGGGCGATGTGCCTCTTCCCCACCAAGGCGCTCGCGCGCGATCAAGAAGCGTCGCTGCGCGCGCTGATGCAGGCCTCGGGCTTCGGCGGCAAGCTCGGAGGCGCGGTCGTCTACGACGGCGACACTCCCGGCGACGCCCGGCGCGCCGCGCGCGAGAAGAGCGCGGTGGTGCTCACCAACCCCGACATGCTGCACGCGGGGATCCTCCCGCACCACGCGGCGTGGGCGGCGACCTTCCAGCAGCTCGAGTACGTGGTCATCGACGAGCTGCACACCTACCGCGGGGTGTTCGGCTCGCACCTCGCCAACGTCATCCGGCGCCTGCGGCGCATCTGCCGCTTCCACGGCTCCGATCCGGTCTTTCTGTGCGCCACGGCCACCATCGGCAACCCGCGCGAGCACGCCGCGCGCGTGCTAGGCGTCGAGCCCTCCGAGGTCGAGCTGGTGAACGAGAGCGGCGCGCCCACCGGCGAGCGGCGCGTGCTCCTCTACAACCCGCCGGTCGTCAACGAGGAGCTCGGCATCCGCGGCAGCTGCCCCAAGCGCGCGGTGCGCTTCGCCGCCGATCTGCTCCGCGCGCGCGTGCCCACGATCCTCTTCGGCGCCTCGCGCAACGGCGTCGAGACGATGCTCAAGTACCTGCGCGAAGCGACGCGCGACGCGCACCTCCCCGAGGGGGCGATCATGGGCTACCGCGGCGGCTACCTCGCCGACACGCGGCGCAGGATCGAAGAGGGGCTGCGCAGCGGCGAGATCCTCGGCGTGGTGGCGACCAACGCCCTCGAGCTCGGCGTCGACATCGGCGAGCTCGACGCCGTGGTCACCGCGGGCTACCCGGGCTCGATCGCGGCCACCTGGCAGCGCTTCGGGCGCGCGGGCAGGCGCGCCTCGCCGAGCATCGCCGTGATGGTCGCCTCGAGCGCGGCGGTCGATCAGTTCCTCGCGCGCGAGCCGGGCTACCTGCTCGGCGCGCCCGTCGAAGAGGCGCGCATCGACCCGAACAACGTCGAGATCCTCGTGCAGCACCTCAAGTGCGCGGCCTTCGAGCAGCCCTTCGAAGAGGGGGAGGGCTTCGGCGATCTCGGCGCCGACGCCACGCGCGACGCGCTCGGCTTCCTCGTCGAGCACGGCGTGGTGCACGAGGTGCCGGGCTCGCCAGCTCCACGAGAGGGGGCGCGCGAGGGCAAGCCCGCGCGGCCGACGCGCTGGCACTGGGCGAGCGACGTCTACCCGGCCAACCACGTGCCGCTGCGCTCGGTCGCGTGGGACAACGTGGTGATCATCGAGCAGCGCGCGGAGACCGGCGACGTCACGCTGGCCGAGCTCGACTGGCGCGCGGCGCAGACGATGCTGCACGAGCAGGCCATCTACCAGCACGACGGCCGGCAGTATCAGGTCGAGCGCTTCGACCACGACAACCACAAAGCATATGTTCGTTATGTAGATCCCGACTACTACACCGAGGCGATGACCTACGCGAAGGTCCACGTCCTCGAGGTCGCGGAGGAGGGCGACTTCGGGACCGGCGCGCGCGCCTCGCTCGGCGACGTCCGGGTGACCGAGAAGGTGGTCGGCTACAAGAAGATCAAGTTCGAGACGCACGAGAACGTCGGCTACGGCGACGTGCGGCTGCCGGATCTCGAGCTGCACACGACGTCGGTCTGGCTCACGCTCGGCGCGTCGCTCGTCGACCGGCTCGTCGGCGAGGGGCTCGGCCGCTCGGGCGTGATCGACGCGTTGCGAGGGCTCGGCCACGCGCTCGAGGCCGTCTCCGCGATCGCGCTCATGTGCGATGCGCGCGACCTGGCGCGCGTGGTGGAGGACGAGCAGGCCGGGCCGCGCGACCAGGGCGAGGCGCTCTTCTCGCCGACGCTCCACCTCTACGACGCCTACCCCGGCGGCATCGGCCTCGCGCCGCGCATCCACGAGCAGCTCGAGGTGCTCGTGCGCCGCGCGCGCGGCCTCATCGAGGGGTGCGGGTGCCAGGCGGGGTGCCCGACCTGCGTCGGGCCCACGGCCATGGAGGTGGGCGCGATGGTCTCGCTCGGGCGCACCCGCAAGAGCAACGCCCTGCGGCTCCTCGACGCGATCGGCGTCGCGCGCGTGCACTGAGCTCGCGCGCCCGAAGCGCGGGATGTGCCCCGCGCTCGGGGCGTGCGCGCTCGCCGTTCAACGGCGGGTTCGCCTCCGCCGCCCGAGCGCCAACGTCGCGCCGAGCAGCGCGAGCCCCTCGAGCCCCGCCGAGGGGCGCCCGGTGCTGCTGCAGCCGCCGCTGCTCGGGGCGCTGGTGACGGAGGTCTGCGCGCAGTGACCGGTGTCGTCGCACGCGGCGCCGTTGGTGCAGTCGGCGGTGGTCGCGCAGGTGGTCGGGCAGATGTTGCTCTTGCAGAGGTAGGGGGCGCAGCTCGCGGTGGAGCCGTCCTTGTGCACGATGCTCTGGAAGTCGGCCGAGCACTGGTCGCCGAGCATCGCGCAGACCCCCTTCTGGCAGCTGTAGCCATCGAGGCAGTCGGCGTCCTTCACGCACTCGGTGAGGCACGCGGCCCCGTGGGCGTCGCATTGCAGATCGTTCGCGCAGCCCGTGGGGGTGTCGGCGGGGCAGTGACCACTGCCGTCGCAGGTCGCGGCGGCCGACGCCTTGGCGCCTGCGCAGCTCGCCTCGCGGCACTTCACCTCGCTGCCGACGAACGCCGCGCAGCTCGCGGTCGTGGTGCCGTCGCACATCGCCTGCGTGCACGGGTCGCTGCCGCCGCCGCCGGCGCACGGGGCGCGCGTGCCGTGCGGCGCGCCCTTGATCGGGACGCATTTGCCGGCGAGCCCGGGGACGTCGCACGCGGCGCACGGTTCGGAGCAGGCCGACTCGCAGCAGGTCCCATCGACGCAGTGGCCGCTCGCGCAGGCCGCGTCGGCGACGCACGTGCCCCCCGTGGCGACGGGGGCGAGGCACTTGCCGCTGTCGCAGAACGCGTCGGGCGAGGAGCAGTCGGCCTTGGTGGTGCAGCTCGTCTGGCACGCCGTCGCGCCGCAGATGTAGGGCGGGCACGCGCGCGGGACGTCCTTGCAGCTGCCGGCGCCGTCGCAGGTGCTGGCGTGCGTCTCGGTGCCGGCGTTGCACGCGCTCGCGCTGCACGGCTTGGTGGTGTCCGGCACGTGGCAGGTCGCGGTGTCGGCGCCGTCGCACTGGTCGCCGCAGGTCGTGCCCGCGTTCACGCCGGCGCAGAGGGGGCGTGTCCCGTGGGGCGAGCCGCTCACGGGCGTGCACGTGCCGACGCTGCCGGTCACGTCGCAAGCCCCGCACTGGCTCGTGCACGCGCTGTCGCAGCAGACCCCGTCAAGGAGGAATGGACGGCGCATTCGGGCAAGAGGACGCGAACCGACTCGGCCGTTCAAGCCCCCGAAACGGTCAGCTCCGAGCGCTCGTCCGACGCGGGCTCACTGCTGAAAGTTCGGGCTGAACCAACGGAGCGTGTCGTCGCGCACGAGGGCGATCGCGTCGGAGCCCGGGGCGTAGCGGACGCGCGGCGCGTCACCGGTCGCCAGCGGGGCAGGCAGAGCGACGCGAGATCGCTCGGCGCCGGTCTTGGTGTCGAAGAAGCGCAGGGCCCCCTGCCAGGCGACCGTGGCGAGGTCGCCGGTCGGGCAGAGCGCGGCGTCGTAGTCGCGCCGATCGTCCAGGGCGGTCGGCGAGCCCGCGGGGCCCTTGGGGATGGCCAGCGTGAGCTTCGGTCGACACGGCGCGCCGTCGAGGGTGCACACGCGCAGCCCATCGCTCCACTCCACCGCGAAGGGCTGATAGGGCATGACGAGCACCGCCCCGACGCTGGGCGCGACGTCGAAGCGCGGTCCGACGGTGACGGTCGGCGTGCCGGCGAGGTCTCGCCCCTTGCCGTGCGGATCGAAGAGCTCGCAGCCGCGCATGCAGGCGTCGACGTAGCGCGTCTCGCCCACGAACCACGCGCGCTGGTTCGGGCCGCCTGCCGAGACGTTGGGGAGCACGTGGGCGATCGTGCCGGCGTCGACGTCGCGGATCTCGAGCTCGCGCACGTAGTAGCGGCCGTCGTCGGAGAGGCCGACCGTGTCGCCGCCGTCGACGTACTCGGCGTCGGAGCTCTTGGACGCGTCGACGACGTGCGTGCGGCGCCCCGTCTCGAGCTCGACGCGCACCAGGGCGCCCGGCTCCCAGACCAGCTGGATCGAGCCGTCGGTCGACTGCCAGACCGAGTGCGGCAGCGCGTCGCGCCGCGAGAGGAGCGCGCCCGAGACGGGATCGGCGATCGCGATCGTGCGCACGCGGCGCCCGCCGCTCGCGTCGGCGCGCGCGACGAGCCGCAGCTTGCCCGAGGCCGTCACGCGGTCGAACGGCATCGAGAGCGCGACCTCGTGCGCCAGCGCGACGCCTCGGGGCGGCTCGCAGATCGCGCGCGGCGGCGCCGGGTCGGCGGCGACCCTCGGCTGCGCGGGGGGCAGCGGCGGCGTCGGGGGCGTGGGGGGAGGGGTCGAGGCGCAAGCGATCGCGAGCGGGGCGATCGCGACGAGCCCGAGCGGCGAGGAGCGCATGCCGATCAGACGAGCACGCGCGCGGCGCGATGCAAAGGACGGCGGGCTCGGAAGCGAAGTTGGCGCGCCGATCGTTGCTTCGTTTGCGTGCGACCCCGGCAGGGGCGCGCGAGCCGAGCGCAGTTCGTTGCAGATCGCAACGATTGCCGGCTCGCCGGAGCCGCCGTATGGGCGATGATCGATGGCATCGGTCGGTAGGGACACGCCGCGACTCGCGCGCAAGGGTGCGCCTTCCGAGGCGAATGCGCCCGAGCCGCAGCTCAAGCAGCACGCGCGACGCGCGCCGGAGTCGTCGTCGGAGCTGAGCGGCGAGCTCGGCATGCTGGTCGCGCGCACGCGGCGCATCGTGCTCGCGAAGGCGGGCGCGTGCCTCGCCTCGGTCGGCGAGTCGCTCCTGGCCTGGCAGATCCTCGTCCGCCTCGTGCGCGCCGGTGCCGTCTCGCAGCGCGATCTCGCCGAGGCGATCGCCCAGCACCCCGCCGGCGTCTCGAGGCTCATCGACGAGCTCGAGGCGCGCCACCTCGTCGAGCGCGAGCGCGACACCGAGGACCGCCGCAAGCAGCACGTCATGGTGACCGAGGCGGGGCGCCGCCGCTTCGATGAGGTTTACCCGAAGGCGGTCGAGGCGGTCGACGAGGCCATGGAGGTGCTCACGCTCGCCGAGCGCCGGCAGCTGCGCGCGCTGCTGCGCAAGATCGTCGACGCGAACGAGGCCTCGTCGCGCCGGCGTGGGTGATCACGCCTGCCCTTGCAGCACTTCCTGCGGCGCGCGCACCCCGATCGTCACGTAGAAGCCCGCGCCGCCGAAGCTCGTCCCGGCGATCGGCTCGACCGCGTGCGGCAGCGCGCGCACGTCGCCGCCGAGCGCCTGCGCGATCTTGCGCACGAGCGCCAAGCCCAAGCCGACGCCGCCGAACTGCCGCGTCGCGGAGCCGTCGACCTGGAAGAACGGCTCGAAGATCTTGTCGATCTGCCCCTCGGGCACGCCGGGGCCCGAGTCGGCGATGTACAGCTCGTAGTGCCCGCTCGGCAGCGCGCGCACGCGCACGCCCACCTTCGCCGGCGCGGCGTTCTTGCCGTTGCCGCCGCTCGCGAACTTGAGCGCGTTGTCGAGCAGCTGCTGGATCGCGCGGCCGAGCCGATCGACGTCGCCGTGGCCCGGCAGCGGCCCGCGCGGCAGATCCTCGACGAGCTCGACCCCCGCGTCGGCCATCTTGTCGGCGAGCTGCGCGATGGCGCGGCGCACGGTGTCGAGGAAGTCGTAGTCCTTGTGGAAGAAGCGGATCTTGCCGGTCTCGAGGCCGGTGACGTCGAGCAGGTTGTCGATGAGGTTGCGCAGTCGCTTGGCGCAGTCGTCGACCGAGCGCAGCGCCTTGGCCTGCGGCTTGGTGAGCTCGCCGAGCTCGCCGTTCACCAGCATCGACAGGTAGCCGACGATCGGCGTCAGCGGCGTCGCGAGCTCGTGCGAGATGTTCCGGTAGAACTCGCGCCTCAGCTTGTCGGCCTCGCGCAGCTTCTCGTTCGCCGCGACGAGCTCGCTCACCTTCTCTTCGAGGTGGCGCACCATCTTCTCGCTCTGCGCGCGCAGCCGCTGGTCGGCGGGCTTGGTCGGCCGCTCGCGCTTGCCCTCGAGGTAGCCGCGAACCTCCTGCGCGAAGCGTCGCGCTTGGATCGGCTTCTGGATGAAGCCGTCGCACCCGACGGCGAGCGAGGTGTCGCGGTCCCCCTCGGCCGTGATGGCGACCAGCGGCGTGCTCGCGAGCATCGGATCGCTCCGCAGGCGCAGCGTCACCTCGAAGCCGTCGAGGTCGGGGATGTTCAGGTCGATCAGCACCAGATCGGGCCTGATTTCGAGGGCGCGGCGCACACCGTCGAGCCCGTTCTCGGCGTCGACGACGTTCAGCCCGTCGGCGGCGAGGAGCTTGCGGACCAGCAGCCGGTTGGCAGGGTCGTCCTCGATGTGGAGGACAGTCGTGGGTCGGGGCGAATCCGCCATCGTCGTTGACCATAGTGCGCTTCCGGCATGGACGCGCGGCGGGGGGAGCGGCTAGCGTTCCCGACCGCCATGTCGTTCGCCCACAGCCGAATCGTCCGCACGTCCCCCCTCGCACTGCTCGCCGCGCCGGTCCTAGCGATGGGGTGCGCGAACCTCACCCGCCCCAACCCCGACGTGCTGACGACGGGCGAGCAGGCGGGCGCGAACGTGGCCGCCGTGACGCCGAAGCCCGCCGAAACGGCCCCCGCGGCGCCGCCGGTGCCCCAGGGGCGCATCCAGGCGAGCCACATCCTGGTGAGCTTCAAGGGGTCGCGCGGCCCGAACCAGACGCGCACCAAGGAAGAGGCGCGCAAGATCATCGAAGGGATCCTCGCGCGCCTGCGCGGCGGCGAGGACTTCGGCAAGCTCGCCGGCGAGTTCGGCGAGGACGGCACCAAGGCGCGCGGCGGCGATCTCGGCGTCTTCGGCCACGGGCAGATGGTCAAGCCGTTCGAGGACGCGGCCTTCGCGCTCAAGCCCGGCGAGACGTCGGGGGTCGTCGAGACCGACTTCGGCTTCCACGTCATCAAGCGCACGCGCTGATCCGCCGTCGAGGCGAGCATGATCGGCGCGCCGGAACGCCGCCTCGAGGGGCGCGGCCTGCACGGCGGCCGCCCGTGCGCCGTTCGCTTCTCGCGCGCGCGCGGATGGACCACCCTCGGCGGCGGGGGGCGCTCCGCGCTGCTCGGTGCGCTCGCCGTCACGGCCGCCGATCGCGCGACGAGCGTCCGCATCGACGAGTCGCGCCTCGTCGCGGGCGTCGAGCACCTGCTCGCCGCGGTGCAAGGCCTCGACGCCTTCGCGGGGCTCTCCATCGAGGTCGAAGGGGGCGAGGTGCCGCTCATCGACGGCTGCGCCTCGGCCTTCGCGCAGGCCATCGAGGCCACGCGCGATGCGAGCGAGCGCCGCGCGCCGGTGCGCGTCGTCGGCGTCGGCGTGGTGCGTGTCGAGCAGGCGAGCTACGAATTCGCCCCGAGCGCCGCGCCCGACGTCGAGGTCGAGGTCGACTTCCCGCTCGCGCGCTTCGGCGTCGCGCTCGCCGGCAAGGCAGCGTGGAGCGGCGGGCGCGCGGAGTTCCTCCGTGACGTCGCCCCCTCGCGGACCTTCGGTGCGCGGCGCGAGCTCGAGGCGCTGCGCGCGCGGGGGCTCGCGGCGCACCTGCCCGCGGGGTGCGTGGTCGCCCTCGACGTGGACGAGCCTGCGTGGTCGCCGCGCGACGCAGGGGAGCCGGTGCGTCACAAGCTGCTCGATTTGCTCGGCGATCTCGCCCTGCTCGGCGGGCGCTTCGTGGGGCGGCTTCGGGCGTCGCGCCCGTCGCACGCCGCCACGGCCACGGCGATCGGCGAGGCTCGTCGGCGCGGCTGGCTTGCGGTCCCGTGAGTTCGCCGCGGGCGCGCAACCGCCCGGGCGCGCCGGTCGACCCTCGTGGTGGGCGACGCGCATCGCGGCCCAGGAGGTGGACTCGGTCATGAGTGGAACGATCGCAACGGGCGCAACGGGTGCAACGATCGCAACGAGCGCGCCGGTCGCGGCGCCGCTGGGCACGCCGCGGGTCGAGGTCTCGGCGGGGCGTGCGACCCCGAAGGGGCCCGCGTTCTCCAGGTACGTGTCGGCCGCGACGCCGGTGCTGCGGGGGGCCGAGGCGGTCGCCTCCGTGCTCCCCGGCGGGCCCGTCGTCGCCGCGGCCGTGCACGCGCCGCAGTCGCTCGCCTCGGGCAGCCTGTCGTCGTCGCCGACGGGCGTCGGCGCACCGCTGGTGCCGCGCACGGGGGCCGGCAGCGTCGCGTCCGTCGCCGGCGCGACGCCGACCGTCGGCGACGGCAGCGGCGTCGAGTCGGTCCTCGCCGACAGCCAGGCCTTCAACCTCTACTACCTGCAGCTCCAAGAGCAAATGAGCGCGGAAAATAGGCAATTCTCCACGATTTCGAACGTGCTCAAGGCGCGGCACGACACGGTGAAGAATGCCATCGGCAACATCCGCTGAGGTGCGCGCCGCGCCCCGTGGACCGCGCGTCCCGGGCGTGACAAGAGTTCGCTGGCCCAAGGAGGACGGATGGTGAACGGCATCGGCGGACCGGGCGGCTCAGGGAAGATCGGCGGTGCGGCCGCCGGCGGCGCCCCGATCGCGCCGCAGGCACCGGCCGCGGACCGCAAGGGCTTCGGCGAGGCGATCGGCGCGGCCGAGAAGGCAGACGCGACGCAGCAAGCCACGCCGCTCGAGCGCCTTCGAAGCGGCGAGATCCAGCATGCCGACTACGTCGAGCTGCGCGTGCACGAGGCCACCGCGCACCTCGCTGGGGCCCTCTCGCCGGCCGACCTCGAGGCCCTGCGCGCGGAGCTGCGCGAGGTGGTCGAGGCCGACCCCGACGTCGCGGCGCTGGCGCAGGCCGCGCGCCTCGGGAGCTGAACCGGCGTGAGCATCCCCCCCGACGCGCCCCCGACGGCGCGAGCGCCCGAGGTGACGGTCGTCGCCGACGCCGCGGGGCTCGCTCGCGCCCTCGAGGCGCTCGCGGACGCAGAACGCGTCGCGATCGACGCCGAGAGCAACGGGCTGCACGCCTACCGCGCGAGGCTCTGCACGTTGCAGCTCGCGGCGGCCTCGGCGCAAGGCGAGGTCTCGCGCGTCTTCGTGGTCGACGCGATTGCGCTCGGCGACGACGGGTTGGCGCCGCTCGCGTCGCTGCTCGGCGAGGCGGGGCCACCGAAGCTCGTGCACGACCTCGCCTTCGACGCGCGCATCCTCGCGCAGCACGGGCTCGCCCTCGCGCGCGCGATCGACACCGCGATCATGGCGCGCTTCGTGGGCGAGAAGGCCACCGGTCTCGCGGCGCTGGTCGGCGCGCACCTCGGCGTCAAGCTCGCGAAGGACCTGCAACAGCACGACTGGGCGAGGCGGCCGCTCGGGGCCGAGGTGCTGCCCTACCTCGCCGCCGACGTCGCCCACCTGCCGCGCCTGTGGCGCGTGCTCGCCTCGGCCGCCGAGACCCTCGGCGTGGTCGAGGACGTCGAAGAGGAGACGCGCTACCGCCTCGCGACCTCGCTGGCCGCGCAGGGCGAGGTCGACCCGCGTCCGCCGTACGTGCGCATCAAGGGGGCCGGGCCGCTCGACGCGACGGGGCTCGCCGTGCTGCGCGAGCTGGCTGCGGTGCGCGAGACCGAGGCCGCGCGCCTCGACGTGCCCCCCTTCAAGATCGTCGGCAACGAGGTGCTCGTCGAGCTCGCGCGCCGTCGACCGATCGGGGTCGACGCCGTCCGAGGCGTCCGGGGCCTCGAGCGCGGCCGCGGCGGCGCGATCGCGCGGGCGCTCGCCGACGCGATCGTGCGCGGGCGCGAGGCGGGCGCGATCCCGCGCGAGGAGCACGAGGCGTTCTTCGCGCGCAGGCCGACTCCGCCGCGCGAGCAGGTCGAGGCGCGGCGCGCGCGCGAGCAGCGGCTCACGGCGTGCCGGCGCGCGCTCGCCAAGGCGCGGGGCGTCGACGAGCAGGCGGTCCTGCCGGGGCACTGCGTCCAGGACCTCGCCGACCTCGCCCCCTCCGACCTCGCCCCCTCCGACCTCGCCCCCTCCGACCTCGCCCCCTCCGACCTCGCCCCCCCCCCCCCCGCCCCCCCCCCCCCCCCCGGCCCCCCC
>JAJXTK010000668.1 GCA_021783935.1 Myxococcales bacterium
CGCCAAGGGGACGCGCGTCGTGATCACGCCGGTCTCCGGCGCGTGGGCCGGCGGCCAGGACGCGCCCGAGGTCGGCCCCCGAGGGGATCCTCGCAAGCTCTGCCTCGGCGACGAGGCCCACCACTGCATCGGGGGCGACGGGGTCTTCCCGCGCATGAGCCTGGTCGTCCTGGTGAGCGCCTGCGACGTCTACGCGCCGAATTGCCCCGTGCTCGCGCGCGAGAACGTCGGCGCCGGCGCGACGCTCGAGATGCCGATCGACGGCGAGCTGTGGCTGGGCCCGAACGAGTGGGCGGAGCAGGTCGGCGACGATCGCGGGGCGATCGAGGTCGAGGTCGCTCCGTGAGCGGCGCGCCTTGATGGCGCGCGAAATCCAGGCGATTTGGTGGCGCCGCGCGCACGGCGCCGGCATCCGTCAACGAGCCGACCGAGAGGACCAGACCATGAAGATCTTCATCGACAGCGCAGACCTCGGCGAGATCCGCGAGGCCGTCGCCATGGGCGCGGTCGACGGCTGCACCACCAACCCGAGCCTCATCGCGAAGACGGGCAAGTCGCAGCGGGAGATCATCCGGCAGATCTGCGAGATCCTCGACGGGCCGATCAGCGCCGAGGTGCTCTCGACCAAGTACGACGAGATGGTCGCCGAGGCCCGCGCCGTGGCGACGTGGCACCGGAACATCGTCGTGAAGATCCCGCTGATCCCGGACGGGCTGAAGGCCGTGCGCACGCTGACGCAGGAGGGGATCAAGACGAACGTCACGCTCTGCTTCTCGCCGACGCAGGCGCTGCTCGCGGCGAAGGCCGGCGCCACCTACGTGAGCCCGTTCGTCGGTCGCCTCGACGACGCCTCGACTGAGGGCATGGAGCTCATCGAGAAGATCGTCCGCATCTACGACAACTACGGCTTCCAGACCGAGGTCATCGTGGCCTCGGTGCGCCACCCGATGCACGTGGTCGAGGCCGCGGAGATCGGCGCGGGCGTGTGCACGATCCCCTTCAAGGTGATCCAGCAGCTCGCCTACCACCCGCTCACCGACCTCGGCCTCGCGAAGTTCCTCGAGGACGCGAAGAAGACGCCCCGGAACGGCTGAGCCGAAACAGCCGTGAATTCAGGCGCGGAGCGCGGAGCTCGGTCTTCGCGCGCCGCGCCTTCATCAGGTGCGCGAGCCCGCCGGAGACCAGATCCAGCGATGTCCACCGTCCGAATCCAGCGCCGCGCCTCCGTCATCGAGCTCGCCGGCGCGCCCGCGCCCGCGACGTTGCGGCGCCGCGTGACGAAGATGCTCGAGCACCTTCAATTGGAGAAGTCCGAAGTCTCCATTTTGTTAACAGACGATCGTGAAATCCGAATTCTCAACCGCGACTACCGCGGCTTCGATCGCGCGACGGACGTGCTCTCGTTCTCGATGCGCGAGGGTGAAGGGGCGCGCTTCGCGGGCGCGCTGCTCGGCGACCTCGTCCTCTCGATCCCCACGGCCAAGCGGCAAGCGCGCGAGGCGCGGCGGCCGCTGCTGGACGAGGCGACCATGCTCCTCGCCCACGGGCTGCTCCACCTCCTCGGATGGGACCACCGCACCAAGGAGGAGGACGCCCGCATGCGAAAGGCCACCGATGGCCTGTGCATCGCCGCCGGCTCCCCTCCTCTCATGTCGCTCGGCGGCGTCGACGCGGCCGGCCGATCGCGTCCGATCGCCAAAAAAATGGCCGCCCGGGCCCCCCTGCGGTCGGCGCAGCCCCGGCCGAAGCGTGGCTGACCCCCTCGGGCGACGCCTTCGGATTTGCGCGAAATCCGCTGGAAATCACGGGGTATTTGCCGCCCTTCGGACGCCCGCCGGGGGAGCTTCCGACGGGATGCGTCGACCTTCAAACCCGCATCGTGGGGCGCCTTGACGCCCGAATCCTTCGGGTGGCACGCGAACGAAAGTGATCCACCCCTAAAAAAACAGGGTTGCGAGGCACCTGAACGTCAGGTACTGGTCGGATGTCTCGCGGTGGTGAAGGCCCCGCGGCCAAGCTCGAATACAGGAGGATTCCCATGGCTGGTGCGAAGCGCCTCACGAAGGCCCAGGTCATTAGCGAGCTCTCGGAGATGACGGAGCTCGACAAGAAGTCGGTCGGTCGCGTGTTTGAGAAGCTCCAGGATCTGATCAAGAAGCAGCTCGGCTCGCGTGGCCCGGGCGAGTTCGTGATCCCCGGTCTGCTCAAGCTCAAGGCCGTCAAGAAGCCGGCGACGAAGGATCGTGAGGGGATCAACCCCTTCACGAAGGAGAAGACGATCTTCAAGGGCAAGCCGGCCTCCAAGAAGGTTCGCGCGACCGCCCTCAAGGCGCTCAAGGACCTCATCCAGTAGGTTCCTGCGCCCCACGAATCCCCCCTCCCCTCGCGCGCCTCGGCGCCGCGAGAGCGAACGGCGCCTGGCAGGCCCAAACCAGCCAGGCTCCTCGCAAGGAGCGGGGGATTCTGGGTTTTTGTGGCTCGACGTCGGCCGTCGGCGCGGCTCACGCCCGCGCTGGCGACGAAGGCTCCGAGGAGTGCGGCGCGTCGAGCTTGCGCACGCCGACCGTGAGGCCGAGGGCGGTGACCATCAGCGCGATCCACCCGAGATCGCCGACGCGCTCGTACGGGGTTGGAGTGCTGTCCAAGAGCGGCACGTCGACGACGAGCAGCGCCTCGGCCTCGCGCGGGGCGCGCGCGACCACGCGGCCGACCGGATCGATCCAGCTCGTGACCCCCGTGTTCACCGCGCGCACGAGCGCCCTGCGGAGCTCGATCGCGCGCGGGATCGCCTCGAGCAGGTGCAGCTCCGGCTCGGCGCCGCCGCCGAACCAGGCGTCGTTGGTGAGGTTGACGAGGAGGTTCGGGTTCGCGCGCGCGACGCGGCGCGCCTGCGAGGGGAGCGTGTCCTCGTAGCAGTTGAGGACGCCGGCGCGGACCTTGGGCCCCGGGCCCTTGGTCTCGAGCAAGACGACATCCTTGCCCGGCAAGAGCCCGCCGCCGCGCGCGAAGGTCCGCTGCAGCCACGGGAAGGTGTCGCCGAGAGGCACGTACTCGCCGAAGGCGAGCAGCTCGATCTTCGCCGCGACCGGCTCGGTGCGCCCGTCGACGCCGACGAGCGTCGCCGCGTTGTAGTGGAAGTGCGTCCCCGGCTCGACGCCCGGCGGGCTCGGCGCGTCGGTGAGCAGGCCGGTGAGGACCTCGAGCTTCACGCCGGCCGGCCGGATGCGGAACGGCCCCGCGTCGCGCGTCGGCTCGCTCGGCAGGATCCACGGGTAGGCGGCCTCGGGCCAGATCGCGAGCGTCGCGCCCTGCCTGTCGGCCTCGCGCGTGAGCTTCCAGAGCCGCGCGAGGATCGACGACGAGGCGGCGCGCTCCCAGCGGAGCTTCGGCGCGACCGCGTGCTGCACGAGCGCGACCCGCGCCTTGGTGGCCCGCTCGGCGAGCTCGTCGACCGCCCCCGCGCGCACGGCGCCGTACGCCGCGAGCGCGAG
>JAJXTK010000669.1 GCA_021783935.1 Myxococcales bacterium
TCCGATCGGCGGCCTGCTCGAGCTCCGGGTTGCCCTCGATCACGGGGCGCATCTGCTGACCGAGCTCGACGAGGCGATCGTCGCGGCGCCGCTCGGCCTCGGTAAGCGCCGTGCGCACGGTCGCCAGGGCGCGCCGAAGCTCGCGCCGGCGGAGCGTGACGCGGATGGCATAAGGCACCGCCTGCACGATCCCGTGCGGAGGCTCGCCGTAGTCGGCGAGCGCGCGGACCTCGTACGCGTCGATCTCGAGCGTCGCGCCCGGGCGTGCGGCGTCTTGCGCGGTCGCGCCCTTGGATTGCTGCGGCTCGGCTCCCTTCGGCACCACGGGACCGCCGCCGCTCGACGCAGCGGACGGCGCCCCGTCGACCGGCTTCGGGATCGCGATGATGTCGAGGTTCAGCTTCGGCGCGGCCTCCCCGCTCTCTTCGTCCTCGAAGACGTCGGCGCCGATCGTGCGCATCGGGACGACCCCCTGCGGGACGCGCTTGGCGCTGAGATCGAGGTTGAGCGTCGGCGCCGCAGCCCCCTCGTCGGGATCGTCGAAGCCCGTGTCGAGCTGCCCCGTCGCGATGGAAGGGTGGTCGGCGGCGCGCTTGCCGCACTTCAGGCACGCCTCGGCCCTCGGCGGGTTCGAGGCCTTGCACCAAGGGCAGACGCTCATGCGCCAGACTTTAGAGGATTGCGGCGCAGCGCCGCGAGCGTTCGTTGAATCGCAACAAAAGTGAATTTAATTCAACACATTGATCGCCATCATCAAATGTGAATTCTAGATTCCATTCGACCACCGGTCGCGGCCGGGGTCCGACCACTGTCGCGCGAAACTTGTACGAGTCGCACCTACATCGTCACCTTGGCAGCATGGTCGACGCCGCCCCCCGCTCCGCGAACGCCGCGCACGACGAGAACGACGCGCCCCTGCCCCGCCTGCTCGGTCGCTACGTGCTGCTGCGGCTGATGGTCCGCGGCGGCATGGGCGAGGTCTACCTGGCGACGACGATGGGCGTCGAGGGGGCCGAGCGGCCGGTCGTCGTCAAGCGCATCCGGCGCGAATACAAGAAGGACCCGTCGTTCCTCGCGCGCTTCCTCGACGAGGCGCGGGTGCAGGCGCAGCTCGACGATCCGGGGGTCGCGCGCATCGTCGAGGCCGCCGTCGACGAGGCGGGCGACCCGTACGTCGCCGTCGAGTACGTCGAGGGGCGCTCGCTCGCCGACGTGCGGGCTCGCCTCTCGCGCCTCGGCAAAGGGCTCGCGTGGGCCGACGCCGTGGCCGTGACCCTCGAGATGGCCTCGGCGCTCGCCCACGTGCACGAGCGCACCGGCGCCGACGGCGCGCCGCTCGGCATCGTCCATCGCGACCTCTCCCCGCAGAACGTGATGGTCGGCTTCGCGGGCGACCTGAAGCTCATCGACTTCGGCACCGCGCGCGGCGACAACCGCCGCTGCCACACCGTCTCGGGCACCGTGCTCGCCAAGCCCGGCTACGTCGCGCCCGAGGTGGCCCGCGGCGAGTCGGCGACCCCGCGCGCGGATCTGTACGCGCTCGGCGTCATGCTCTGGGAGCTCGTCGCCGGACGTCGCTACCTCGACGGCGACGCGAACGATCACGTCGGGCAGGTCTGCGCCGGCAAGCTGCGCCCCGCGCGGCTGTCGGCCGATCCGGCGCTCGCCGCGCTCGGCGACGGGCCGGTGCCTGCGGAGCTCGATCGCATCGTGCAGTGGCTCACCGAGGTCGTCCCCTCGGCGCGCTGCCCCCGCGCGCGAGAGGCGGCGCAGGCGCTCGCCGCGCTGCTCGCCACGGCGCCGCAGAGACCGGCCGAGGAGCGGGGCGTTCGGCCGCGCGTCAAGGCGCTGCTCGCGCGGCTGTACCCGACCGAGCCCGCGACCTCGCGCGTCGAGTTCGCGCGCCTGGTGGCCCGGGCTCGCAAGATCCTGTCCGACGACCTCGCCGAGATCGCCTCCCCGTCCCCCGCGCCCGCGCGTCGCTCGCCGACGCCGAGCGGTCGTCTCACCGGCGTGCCCGACGGGCTGCCCGGCACGCGCTATCGCCTCATCCGCCCGATCGGCGAGGGGGCGATGGGGGTGGTCTACGAGGCCGAGCACGTCGACCTCGGGCGCCGCGTCGCGGTCAAGGTGCTGCAGTCGAAGCACTCGGCGAGCGCGGAGTTCGTGGCGCGCTTCCGGCGCGAGGCGCGGGCGATCGCGGGGCTCTCGCACCCGAACCTGGTGCAGGTCTACGACTTCGGGCAGACGCTCGGAGAGGTCGGCGAGGGCGAGTGGGCCGGGCGCCTGTTCTTCGTCATGGAGCGTCTGCACGGCGAGACGCTCGAGGCCTACCTGGATCGCGAGAAGGGGCTCGACTGGCGCGACGCGTGCGAGCTCGCCATCAAGACCAGCCGCGCGCTGGAGGCGGCGCACGGCTCGGGGCTCGTGCACCGGGATCTGAAGCCCGGCAACCTGTTCCTCACGTGGGGCCCGGGCGCCGAGGCGGGGCGCCCCCCGGTCGCGCAGATGGGGCTGAAGCTCCTCGACTTCGGCGTGGCCAAGGGCAAGGCGATGGACGCGGCGGCGGGCGACGCCCAGAACCCCCAGCTGTCGTGCGCGGGCGCGATCTTCGGCACCCCCGACACGATGGCGCCGGAGCAGATCTCGGGCGAAGCCGTCGATGGGCGCGCCGATCTCTACTCGCTCGGCTGCGTGCTCTACCAGCTGCTCACGGGCCGCGTGCCGTTCGACGCGCCGTCGGCGATCCTCGTGATGTCGGCGCACCTGCGCGAGGCGCCGGTCGACCCGCGCAGCGTCGCGCCCGCGCGCGGCATCCCCGCGGAGGTCTCGCGCGTGGTGATGCGCGCGCTCGCGAAGAACCCGGCCGATCGCTTCGCCGACGCGGCCGAGATGCGCGAGGCGCTCGAGAACGCCTGCTTCGGCGGCTTCTTCGTCGACGCGACGCTCGACGAGCCGCTGCAGATCGATGCGGAGCCAGCGATCGAGGTCCTGGTGGACGATGTCCTGGTGGACGATGTCCTGGTGGACGACGTCATGGTGGACGACGTCATGGTGGACGAGGCCGTGGTGGGGGAGCCCACCTCGACGGAGACGCCCGCCGCCTACGACGCCTGGTTCGATGACGATCGCGCGGCCGCCCCGACCTCGCAAAGGCCGTCGAACCTCGGCAGCGAGGAGGAGACCGTCTCGATCCGTCGCCCGGGGCGCGCGCGGCGCGCGATCCTGGCCACGCTCGCCTCGACCGCCCTCGCCTCGATCGCAGCGATCGGGGTGCTCGGCGTGCTCGATCACGACGCGCGAGCGCACGCGATCGCGCCGCCGACCCGCGCGCTCGAGGGGGCGGCCGGCAAGGTCATGCTGTCGTTCGCCGCGCACGCACCAGCGCTGCAGCACGCAATCGCCCGGCCGAAGGCCTCGCCCGCGCCCGCCAAGGCGCAGGCGCGCACGACTGCGCCCGTGAAGGGGCCGGCCGCGGCGACCTCGCGCA
>JAJXTK010000670.1 GCA_021783935.1 Myxococcales bacterium
CACATCGCCTACCACGACCCCGCCTCCACGTTCCTGCGATCGGCCTTCAACCCCGTGAGCGGCACCTGGACCGCTGCGTCGATCGGCGGCTTCTTCGGTCCCACGCCCGGCGCGATCGCCGCGCTCGTCACCGACGCGGCGTTCACCTACTTCGATGGCAACCAGGGCAACAACCTGTACGAGATCGACCGCACCTCCGGCACCTGGGGGGCGCCCGCGCAGCTCGGGGTGGGGCCCGACTTCAAGACGCAGCCGGCGATCGTCGCGCTCAGCCCGCCCGGCGACCTGCTGGTGACCTTCCGCGGAACCGACACCAAGATCTACTGGACCCGGCGCACCGCCGGCGCTTGGTCGGCCCCCGCCGCGATCCCGACGGTGCTGACGAACGTGACGATGTCGCTGACCGCGCTGCCGACCGGGGCGGCCGTCGCCTTTTGCGGTACCGACAACAACCTCTACACCTCGTTCTTCGACGGCACGGCGTGGAGCGCCGCTGCGGTGCCGGTGACGACCAACGTCTCGGGCACCCCGTCGATCGCGCGGGGCATCGGTGTCGCGGCCGCGGAGGTCGTCTTCGTCAACGCCTCGGACGCGATCGCCTATCACAGCCGCTACGTGAGCGGCGCCTGGACGAGCCCCGTCGCCACGGGCGGGACCGCGGTGGTGAGCGTCGCCGTCGCCAGCGTGCAGTAGGGGGGCGGGCTCGGGGTCGGCGGCGGCTGCGCGGTCGGCTGCGGCGGTGGTTGGGGCTTCGCTGCCAGAGCAATCGGCCGCCCCGGCAACCGCGCGCCGGCTTCGCGGTCACTGGCGGTTGCAGGGGCGCGCGACCGGGCTCGCCCGCTCATGCGATGGTTCCATTTCTGTCGATCGCGTCCATCAATGGCATTGGCTGCGCCGGGCCAACTGGCGACCCGACGGGGAGCGCGACGGGCTCGCCGCCTACCGGCGGCTACGAGGGCCTCACGGGGAATCAGCGGGCACTCGCGGTGCTGCGGCAGCCGATGCCTTCGTCCCGCGACGTGCCGAGCTTGCGGCGCCGCGAGCTGCCCTCCGGGTGGGGGCGTCCAGGTTCGGAGCCACGGGCCGCGGATGCGGACCAAGAAGGGCCGACGCAGCCCGGCGTTGCGCGGCGCACCGGCGTCATCAGGGGCCGGCGCCGTCGCTTGACCTCGACTTCGCAGCCGATTCGGCCCAGGCCTTGAGCAGCGCCGTGTCTTTGTCGGACAGGTTTGCGGCGGGGTGCATCGGGTAGACGTACCACCATGGCGGCATGTCGCCGGACGCGACGACCTTCGCGATGCCCTGCAGCCTCTTGAGTCGCTTCTCGGGCGGGACCGCGTCCCACTCGGAGAAGTTCACATGCCGACGCCCCTCCTCGACGTCGCTGTGGACGAGCCACGAGCCCGGCGCGACGCGGTGGTACCACCGCCACACCGTCTCGTTCGAGTGGCAGTCGTAGCAGGCGCGCCGCAGCACGACCTTCACGTCGTCCGGCGTCTTGATGTCGCTGACGACCGGCGGGTTGGTCCGGTTGCAGGTGACGAGCTGCATGGCCAGGAACACCGCGAGCACGCCGATCCCGATCTTCGAACGGAGCTTCACCGCCCGAGCATCTCACGGCCGGGCGCGGAGAAGGGCGCCGTTCGTCGGAATCCGGCGCCGCTCGTCCAGCTGCCGGGTGCGCTCGGTCGAGAGAGAGCCAGCTATAGAGCCAGAAAGGCCTGCGTCCGTCCGCGGTCCTCGCGACAAGGCGCGCGCGGATGCGATCGGGCGTGGCGAGGCGATCGAGTGCGCGGTTGCGGTTGCGGTTGCGGGGGCGGCATCGGCATCGACGTCGGCAACGGTCACGGCACCGGCTCCGGCTCCGGCATCGGCACCGGCACCGGCACCGGCACCGGCTCCGGCATCGGCACCGGCCACGGCCGCCGGCGCCGCCGATCCGGGGAATCGAGAGCTCTCTTCGCCCCCTCGGCTGCACCCTGCGCGATCGGACGCAATGGCCGCGACGGCGCCGCTCACAGGCAGTCGTGAGTCGGTTGTTTGTAGTCGCCGAGCCGGATCGTCTTCTTGCCGTCGGTCGTCACCGTCGCGAGCTTGCCGGTCAGGTTCGTGGTGCCGGGCGCGTCCACGAGGATCAGGCCCTTGTAGAGCTGCGCCGCGACCGCTTGCGTCTTGCCGCCGACGCTGAGCGTGCCGGTGGCGTCGCCCCCGTCCTTCCACAGCAGTCGAAGCTCGATGTTCGCGCCGTCGTCGCCCTTCGCGCGGCACTCCAGGGGGGTCGCATCGCCCGCATCGCCCGCATCGCCGAGCGCGGTGAGCTTGGACTGCGCCGCCTTGGTGGGGCGCAGCTCGTTGGACCTCCGATACGCGGCGATGGCGCCCGCGCGGTCGCCCTTGCCCTCCCTGGCGAGGCCGATGTCGAACCAGATCGGTCCGAGGACCTTCGCGTCGTCGGTCTTGTCGCGCGCGGCATCGAGGTCCTTCAAGCCTTCGTCCCAACGCTTGGCGAGGACCTTCGCATAGCCGCGCTCGCCCAACGCCACTGCGTCGCGTCGCGACGCGCAGGCGTCGTCGTAGGCGGCGATCGCGGCGTCGTACTCCTTCTTGGCCATGAGGTCGCGCGCCTTCTTGACCGCGGCGTCGTAGCCGCCGGTGTCGGTGCTCGCAGGCTTCTCCACGGCCCTTTCGGATTTGTCGGTGTCGTCGGAGCCCTCGTCGACCTTCGGCTTCTTCGTGCGCTTCTTCTCGGGCGCTGGTCCGTCGTCGTCATCGTCGCCCTCGCGCGTGCTTTGCTTCGCCGCGGGCTCGTCCCTCTTGCGGGCCTCGTCGGCCGAGGCCGAGCGTTCGCCCTTGCCCGAGTCCTTGCAGGCGAGCGGGGTTGCCAGGGTCAGTGCGATCAATGCGACGCAAAGCCGTGTGGGCTGCATGCGCCGGAGCGTACGCGCAACACCCGGCCGAAAGCAGCGCTCGCTCGCGCGCTGACCCCGGTCGCGGACTTCGGCGTTCGCCGCCCCCCGGCAGAGCGCGCGTTCTCATGTTCGAAAGCTCGGAGCCCCCGTTGCCGAGCACTTGGATCAGTTCGCGGTCAGTGGTCCGTTTCCGGTTGGGAAGGTTTGGGGGGAGTGGGCATGGGGGATACGCACGTCGTCGTCGCGCGAGCGGCTGCGCCCACTTCGGCGCGTCTGGCCCAAGACCGGGCAGGGCGCCGCGTCGATCGGCATGAGCGGCGCGGCAGCGAGCGGGCCAGCAGGAGCCCGTCGTCGCGACGAGACCTTCGTGCGCAGACCAGGGATCGCGTCTCTACCCTGCGTCCTCGGGGCGCGTCGTGGGCGAGGCCGACGTCCATCCGTCGACGGCGCCGCGCCGCGCTCCTCGCGGACCTGCGGGGTGTGGTTCTCCTGCTGAGCGAGTGGTCGCGTTCTAACAGCCCCCATCCCCAGCCCTTCCCCCGCGGTGCGGGGGAAGGGAGCGGGAGGCGGCGGCGCAGTAC
>JAJXTK010000671.1 GCA_021783935.1 Myxococcales bacterium
GATCGTACTGCGCCGCCGCCTCCCGCTCCCTTCCCCCGCACCGCGGGGGAAGGGCTGGGGATGGGGGCTGTTAGAACGCGACCACTCGCTCAGCAGGAGAACCACACCCCATGGGGCCACCATGAGCACCCAGAGAGACCCCGCGTCCGTCCTCGTCGAACTGCGCATAAGGAGGGCAGTACGTCAACTCAGGCCATGGAATCCGCGGCGGACGCTTGCACTTCCTTTCCGCCCACGAGATCGAGCGCTGGTCGATGACGGCGAGCTTCCAGACGGACTGCGAGCCAGGCATCGGGCTCGGCGTTGTTGCCTTCGTCCGAGCCGCACGGTTCGTCGAACCCGTCCTGCGACGCGGCCCTTCGCCGAGTCGATGAGGAGCGCCGTGTTCGCTCTGTTCGCGGTCTACAACCGGATGCGCCCCCGTTGGGTGCCGCCCGAGACGCGTGCGGTTGAGCGCTACCCCGCTCGCTGCCGTCCCCGCTCGCGCTCGACGCCCTCCGAGCCGGCCTTCGGCTCGACGGGGGCAGCCTCGATAGCGAACGGTTTCGGACCGCAAGATCGCCCTCCGAGAACCCCCAGAATCACGCCCCTTCGGAGGCGCCCGCGAAGGACGGTTTCGGATCAGGCGCTCTGGCGATCGCCGACGTGTTCGCGGGCAAGCTTCTCGACGGATCCGCCATCGACGGCGACGGCAGCCTGCTCCAGCAAGAGCGCGGCGAGTTGCAGCGGCGAGATGACGATCTCCTGCTCGTCGTGGAGCTTCTTCGCGAGCAAGGTCGGGCGGGTGAGCGTTTCCGGCGCCAGAGGAACCAAGCGACGCTCCGTCCAGTGGGGATCCGTGGCGCGACCGCCCCCCTTCGGAACCTGGAAGCGCGACCGGATCTCGGCCACGAGCTGCATGGCGCCAAAGTGACCGCCCTTCGCGGAGACGGCGCCACGGGGCTCCGCGCCGAGAGCCTTCGCGATCTTGTCGACGTTCAGCTTGGCCTTGCCCTTCATGACTTCGACTCCTTGAAGTTGCGGATCCCGTAGTAGTAGTCGTCGATGACGAGGCCGATCTCGCCCTGGCGAGTCTCGCGCCCCATGCGGCGACAGAAGGCGGCCAGCTTCTTCAGCTTCGCTTGGGACTCGGCGTCCTTCGGGGTCGTGTAGCAGTGGATGACCACGGGTTCGTCGAAGATGAGGACACCTGCTGGCTCGCGAATCGGCGCGGACTCGCGTCCACCGCGGTTCGACGCCACGCAGCAGCCGATGATCGCGGCCTCGCGAAAGGATGACCGACGACCGCGCGAGCACCTCGGGTCGTGCCCGGCCGGTCGCGAACGTGACGAACCGTCGCCCGACACGGCGGCGGCGCTCGCCCCTTGCGCCATCTTGACATCGCAAACGATACGTTCAGCCGAACCGCGCGCTTCGAGCGCGCCCGGCGAGCATGCCAGCCAACTCACAGACCTCTCATTGCCATCGCTGCGGAGCGGAGGTCCCGCTTGAACTGCAGGCCGTGGGGGGCGCGTGCGCCTACTGCGGCGCCCCGATCGCCGGCAACCCCAAGCTCGCGCGACGACAGCGCAAGATCGCCGAGGAGCAGCTCCAGCTCGAGGCCGAACGCCGCGCGGTCGCCACGCAGGTCGCGCACCGCGAGGTCGAGCTGGCCGTCGAGACTGCTCGCCGCGGTCGGTCCGGCTTCTCGGGCCTGCGCCTGCAGCTGAAGTGGCTGCTCTGGGTCGCGTTCCTGATGTTCGGCGGTCGCTTCGTCGTCGGCAAGCTCGCGCCGATCGTGGACCGCGCCTTCTTCGCGCACTGGAGCGGCACGACGCCGCTCACGTGCGCGGGCAACGACGCCCTGCTCATCGAAGGCAAGGACGTGAGCCTGCTCGACCTCTCGATCGACCAGGACCACACCGCCGCGGCGGCGATCGTCGCCACCGGGCACTGCCACCTCACCATCAAGCACACAAAGCTCCGCTCGAAGGTCGCGATCCTCGCGCAAGAGGACGCGATCGTGACGATCGAGGGCGGGCTCGTCGACGCGACCGAGAGCGCCATCGTCGCGCAGGGTCACGCGCGTGTAGAGGCGCGCGACGCGCAAATCGTCGCGAGGCCGGGGCAGATCGGCGCGATCCAGGCGGGCGACTCGGCGTCGATTCGCCTCGAGGGCGGGCGCGTCGACGGGCAGGCGCAGACCGCGCTCTGGCTCGACGGGCAGGCCCGCGCCGAGCTGCGCGAGGTCGAGCTCGTCGCCAAGAAGAAGGCCGACGACGCGGGCAACTGGAACGGCACCGCGATCGGCGCGCAGGGCGAAGCGCACGCGGAGGTGCACGGCGGCACGCTCGTCGGCGGACTGACCGCGATCCACCTGGAGGGGAACGCCCGCGTCGCGCTGCACGAGACGAAGGTCGACGGCAACGTTTACGTGCTGAAGGCAGACCACCTGACCGGCTTGCCCGAGCCGCGGGGCGCCTCGCGATCGCACTGACGTCGTTGCGCGCTCACCGGAAGTCCTGCGCGGCCCACCAGCTCCCCGACGCGGTCTGGTAGAACCCGCACGAGACGACCGAGTACGACGTGCTCGACATGTTGATGTAGTGACCGTGCGCCGAGAACGGCTGGCCCGGCCCCTCGGCCCACATCATCTGCAGGCAAGAGCCGATCATCTGATCGGGCGGCCCAGGCCACCCCGGGCACTCGTTCTGCGCCGACTCGCCGCACTGCCCGAACGCGCTGTGCGCCTGGTTCGCGATCGAGTCGGCCTTCGCCTGGCCATCCGCGCAAGTGTCGGCGTCGGACCACCCCGCATACGGCGGCAGCTTGAGGGTCGCGCGGTACTGGTTGATCCCGTCGACGCACGCGACGCGGGCCGCGTCGATCGTCCCCGACGAGGGGGCGGGCTGCGGCGGCGGGCTCGTGTCCGCCTGCTGCGCGGCCGAGCCCGTGTCCTGCTGCTGCGCGGTCGAGCCCGTGTCGGCCGGCGCGCTGGTCGCGGGCGTCGGCGCGCCACCGCTCCCCGCGTCCGCCGCAGGTGACACTGTGCCGGCGTCGGCACTCGACGGAGCGATGTCGGTGTCTTCGCCACCTTGCGCAAAGGTGCATCCAGAAGCCCAAATCATCGTCGCGGCGAGCAGGGCGATGCGCATGCCCCTTGGTCTGAGCAGCAAGCGCGCCCGCCGTCGCGCGCGACGTTCACGGCAAAACCTTCCAGCCGTGGCCGAACGTCGCCCAGGCCGACGTGTTCGCGCGATCCTCGGCGAGCTCGAGGCGATCCTCGAGGAGCCGAGGGCGGAGCGCAGCTGATCACGTCACGATCCGCATCGCGACGTCGAGCGAGGCGGCGAGCGCGACAATCGCGACCAGCGGCCGCGCGACGTACGCGATCGGCTGCGGCGAGACCGGCGAGGCGACGCGCGCGATGGCCGCGAGCGCGACCTCGAGCACCAGCGCGGCGACGATGACGGGGCTCGCGAGCGCGATCGAGAGCCGGAGCGCGTCGGT
>JAJXTK010000060.1 GCA_021783935.1 Myxococcales bacterium
CCTATCTCGTGCAGCTCGACGGTGGGGCGCCCGCCGAACGCGCGCCCGACCACGGCGTGCCCGAGCTCGTGCACGAGGATCGAGACGAACACGATCAGCGCCCGCGCCATGCCGCCGGCCGGCGTGGGACCGAGGCTACCGAAGAGTAACGCGGTGAGCAGGAAGCCGGCGCCGATGCGCACCGGGACGCCGAACAATCGGAAGTGCGGTGGACGGCCTTCGGCGAGCTCGGCGCTCGTTCGGCCGGCGGCGGCGTTCGGGTCTCTGGGGGGGCGAGGCACAGCGCTTCGAACCTTGCCACGCTCGCCGCGGCCGCAACACCTTTCCTGAGAAAGTCCCGGCAATGGGAGCGCGGCTGCGCGCCTGGCAGGCGGTGGCGCGCGGCCCCTCACGCCGCGACGTTGGCCTCGCTCGAGCCCTCGCCTACGGTGCCGCCGCCATGGCTCGCTTCCGCATCCGCGGCGTGCTCCCGTCGGACCACGACGATCTCGTTCGCGTCGCGCACCACTTGAACTCCGTGAACCTGCCCGACGACGCGAGCGCGATCTCGGCGATCGTCGACGCCTCGGTGCGCTCCTTCTCCGGGCAGGAGCGCGACGCGCGGCGCGCCGAGTACGTCTTCGTGCTCGAGGACCTGGAGCAGCAGCGCGTGGTCGGAACGTCGATGATCTTCGGCCAGCTCGGCCGCCGCGACGCGCCGTACATCTACTTCGACGTGCGCTCGGAGGAGAAATACTCGAGCTCGCTCGACCGGCACTTCCACCACACCGTGCTGCGCATCGGTTACAGCTACGACGGGCCGACCGAGATCGGCGGCATCGTGCTCCTGCCCGACTACCGCCTCGCCGGCGAGCGCCTCGGGCAGTTCCTCTCGTACGTGCGCTTCCTCTTCATCGCCTCGCACCGCGAGCGATTTTGCGACGAGGTGCTGGCGGAGCTGCTGCCGCCGCTCGAGCCCGACGGCAAGAGCCACCTCTGGGAGGCGCTCGGCCGCCACTTCACGGGCCTCACCTACTTGGAGGCCGACAAGCTGTCGAAGAAGAACAAGGAGTTCATCAAGGGGCTCTTCCCCGAGGGGGACGTCTACGCGTCGCTCCTGCCGGCGGACGCCCAGCGCGTGATCGGCGAGGTCGGCGCGCAGACCAAGGGGGTCGAGAAGCTCCTCGAGCGCATCGGCTTCCGCTACTGCGAGCGCATCGATCCGTTCGACGGCGGGCCGCACTTCCTCGCCAACACCGACGAGATCACGCTCGTGCACGAGTCGCGGCGCGCGCGCCTCGCCGCGACGCCCGAGGCGCTCGAGCACCCCGTCGCGCACAAGGCGCTGGTCGCGACCGAGTCGGAACGGCCGCCCTACTGGCGCAGCGTGCTCGTGCCGTTCGAGGCCCACGAGGACGGCGCGATCACGCTCGCCGAGCAAGACGCCTCGGCGATCGCGGCCAAGGCCGGCGACGAGGTGCTCTTCTTGCCGCTGCGCCCCGACACGCGCAAGCGCCGCCACCGCAAGCCCGCGCATGCGCGCTGACTCGCGCGACCCGGCAGGCCGTGTGGCTCGCTCGGGCGATCGCGGGAAGGCTCAAGAGCGGCTCGGGCAGCCGCAAAGAAACCCAGCGGCCCGCTAAGGCTTGGTGTCCTTCGCCGCGTCGGGCTTGCTCGCGTCGACGCCGGCGTCCGCGGGGACGACCTTGCACACGCCCGCGACGCACGCCTCTGCGGCGGCGCACGCGTGGCCGCAGGTGCCGCAGCTGAGCGGATCGGTCTGCGTGTCGACGCACTGCCCGCTGCACAGCGTGCCGACCGCGCACGCGCACGCGCCCGCGGCGCAGCTCCCGCCAGCGCCGCACGCGTGGCCGCAGCCGCCGCAGTTGGCCGGATCGGTCGCCGTGTCGACGCAGTAGCCCCGGCAGCTCGTGGTGCCCGCCGGGCAGCCGCACACGCCGTTGGCGCACACGGTGCCGCCGGTGCACACGAGGCCGCAGCCGCCGCAGTTCTTCGCGTCGTCCTTCAAGTCGACGCACGAGCCCGCGCACGCGGCGAGCCCCGTCGGGCAGCTCCCGAGGCACTTCTGGCCCGAGCAGACCTCGCCGGGTCGGCACTGCGTCGCGCAGCCGCCGCAGTGCAGCGGGTCGGTGCGGACGTCGACGCACACGCCGCTGCAGCTCGTCTCGCCGGCCGTGCAGCCGCACCCGCCGCCGAGGCACCGCATCCCGCCCGAGCACTCGATCCCGCAGCCGCCGCAGTTGTACGGATCGACCATCGCGTGCACGCACCCGCCGCCGCAGACGGTCAGGCCGCCCGGGCAGGTCGGCACCCCCGTGCACGCGCCCGCGAGGCACGTCGAGCCCGGGCCGCAGTCGACGCCGCAGCCGCCGCAGTTGGCGTGGTTCGTGGTCGGGTCGACGCACGCGCCGCCGCACACGATCTCGCCCGCGGGGCACGCGCAGGCGCCGCTCAGGCAGCTCTCGCCGCCGAGGCACCCGGTGCCGCACGCGCCGCAGTGCGACGAGTCGCTCGTGGTGTCGACGCACGCGCCGCCGCAGTCGGTGAGCCCCGTCGCGCACCCCGAGGTCGTGCACACCCCCGCGGAGCAGACGCTGCCGGCGGCGCACGTGGTGCCGCAGCCTCCGCAGCTGTGCGGGTCTGCCGCGGGGGCGACGCACGCGCCGCCGCACTCGGTCGTGCCGGCGGGGCAGACGCACGCCGCGCCCGCGCAGATCTGATCGGCGCGGCAGAGCACGTCGCACGCGCCGCAGCGGAGCACGTTCGACGCGAGGTCGACGCAGGCCCCGCTGCACTCGGTGAGGCCGGTCGCGCAGCTCGCCGCGCACTCGCCCGAGGAGCACACCTGCTGGGCGTCGCACGCGGTCGAGCAGGCGCCGCAGTGCACCGGATCGCTCTGCAGATCGACGCAGGTGCCCCCGCACCGCGAGGTGCCGGCGATCGCGCACAGCGCCGCGGCCGAGGCGTCGGCGCCGGTGTCGGCCGCGACGGAGGAGTCAGGCGCCGCGTCGGGCGCGACGCTCGCGTCGGCGCCGGCGTCGGTCGACGGTCCGCTCAGATCGATGGTGCCGTTGCAGCCGACGAAGAGCCGCGTCGCCGACAGCGCGAACGTGAAGGCTGCGAGGCGACGAGCCGTGTGCATGCCCGTCTTGTGCGAGGAGCGCGCGAGCGGAGGCACCTCGTGACGGTGTAGCGCACCGGCTCCACGGCCGCCTTGGCGAAACGCCCGCGCGCACCCGTCACGACATCGGCGTCACCCGCGCCTACAGACCGAACGGCACGTCGAGCGCCCGGTGCTTGCGGAAGCTGCGGTCTCCCCCGGCGATCTTCCGCTCGGCGAGCTCGTGCATCAGCAGGTTGATCGGCCAGTAGGCGAGGTTCTGGATCCACGAGTGATCGAACGCCGGGTCGTAGCGGCGCGCGATCGAGCCGTACGAGTACATCGCGCGCCACGACTTGATCCACGCCTCGCGCAGCACCTCTCGCGGCATCTGCTTGGGCGCGTAGAACGGCGCCCCCGCGTCGTGGTCCGCCTCGAGCCACCAGCGCGGCTTGGTCAGCCGCCGCTCGGCCTCGAGGCGCTTGTAGAGCCGCGTGCCCGGGTACGGCGTCAGCAGCGCGAAGAGCGCCATCGTGAGCTTCGACCGGATGCAGAACTCGACGGTGCGATCGAAGGACTCGGGGCGATCCTCGTCGAGGCCGAAGACGAAGCTCCCCCAGACCGCGATGCCGTTGTCCGCGAGCTTGCGCACGATGTCGGCGTACTTGGTCGGCTTGTTCTGGCGCTTGCCGACCGAGCGCACCGTCGCGTCGTCGACCGATTCGAAGCCGATGAAGAGCGCCTTGCAGCCGGCGCGCGCCATGATCTCGACGTTCTCGAGCTTGTCGAGCACCGCGAGCGAGGCCTGCGCGACCCACGCCTTCTTCAACGGGACCATCGCCTCGAAGAGCTCGTGGCTGTAGCGCGCGTGGACCATCACGTTGTCGTCGCCGAAGAGCACGCGCGGCCCCGTCGTCTCGAGCTCGCGGATCACCTCGGGGACCGGCCGAAAGCGGAAGGTCGTGCCGTTGTAGGTCGAGACGCTGCAGAACTCGCAGGGGAACGGGCAGCCGCGCGTCGTCTGCACGACGTCGAAGGGGACGTAGCGCCTGGAGGTGAACAGATCGCGCCGGGGGATCGGCAGCCCCTCGAGCGTCGGAAAGCCCTCGTGCCGGTAGATCCCGGGGCTCGCGAGCGAGCGCGTTCGACCGAGCTTGCCCGCGCGCGCGTCGGCGAGCACCTCGCGCCAGAGCCCCTCGGCCTCGCCCGCCACCACGGCGTCGGCGTGCTCGCGCCCCTCCTCGGGCAGCGCCGTCACGTGGATCCCGCCGAGCACCACCTTCACGCCGCGCGCGCGGTAGGCGTCGGCGATGGCGTACGCGCGCGCCGCGGTCTTCGAGCTGACGCTGATGCCCACCAGATCGGGGGGACGATGCAGCCCGTCGAGCTCGCGCGAGAGGTCGATCGGCTCGATGCCGTCGTCGCGGAAGGTGACCTCGACGTCGGCCGGCGTGTGCGCGGCGAGCGTCGCGACCCATAGAGGCTTTATGTACGTCGAGTCTTCGTTCGACGGCGCGATGAGGTGGACGTGCATCCGCGCGGTAGTCTAGCGATCGCCCGCGCGCGCGCGAGCGGCTCGGATCGACGCGGCGGCTTCTCGAGCCACACGCGCACGTCGACCCGCAGCGCCAGGTAGCCGTCCCTTCAACGCGGCGGCTTCTCGAGCCACACGCGCACGTCGACCCGCAGCGCCAGGTAGCCGTCCCTTCAACGCGGCGGCTTCTCGAGCCACACGCGCACGTCGACCCGCAGCGCCAGGTAGCCGTCCTCCACGCCGAGCATCGGCGGACCGAGCGGCACGAGCACGCTGATGGCCGGCTCGAGGCGGGCGAAGTGGAAGCGCACGCTCGGAGAGAGCGCGAAGGTGACGCGATCCCGATCGGCGAGCGGCAGGCTCGTGCGCAGGAGGTAGGCCTCCCAGGCCTCGAGGCCGAGCGAGAGCTCCTTGGTCGGGCGCCAGCCGAGGAACAGGGCGGCCGACGCGTAGAGCTCGAGATCCCCGGCGCTCGCGGGCACGCCGGACGCGTCGTCGGGGGGGGCGCTCGTGCGGAAGGCGAAGTCGAGCCGCCCGCGCAACTGCGCGAGCAGGTGGCGCCGCGAGGTGCGCAGATCGATCCACGGTCGGAGCGTCACGCGACGATCGAAGTACTGCACGACGTCCCAAGGGCGCACGATGCCGACGAGCGCGGAGGTGGTGCCGCGCGCGAGGCGCGTCGCGTCGTCGAGGCCGTCGTAGGTGAAGAGCGGCGGAAGCACGCCGAGCCCGGCGCCGAGCGTGTAGTGGCTGCCGAGCCCTTGGCTCACCACGCGCGCCCACGCCTCGGGCTGCGCGGCGACCACCCGCAGGCTGTCGTCGGCGACGCCGCGAGCGCCCGCCGCGCCCCACGTGCCGCCCACGTAGAGCCAGCGCGAGAGCGGCACCTCGACGTCGGCCTCGAGCAGGTGCGCGGTGCGCGGGTCGGCGCCCCCCTTGGGCAAGAGCGCCGCCGTCGCCTGCCCGAACGAGGCCTCCGCCGCCTCGTGCGTCAGATCGGGGAGCGACGGCGGGCGCGGCAACATGCGCAGCTCGGCGAGCGTCGCCTCCGTGAGCGTCGCGTCGTCGTCGCTCTGCACGATCGTCGCCCGCTCGCCCGCCGCGCGGCACGGGCGATCCTGAACGACCAGCGTGACCGCGAGCAGCGCGCCCGACAGGCGCACCGGCGCGAACATCGACCGCAGGACCCTCCGAGATCGCATCGGCGTGAGCGTATTCGCGTGAACGCGCGGCGGATCACCGCCTTTGGCGCGGGCGATTCGGCGATTGCCGCACCGGCCTGCTCGTGCGAATGCGGGGCGCTCCGCCGAGGCCCGGCGGGGCCTCTTCGACACCGTGCGCCCGCACGGCCGCCCCTAGGTTCGATCAATGCCGACGCTTCGCACGCGCGCTTCCGCTCGCTTCTGCGCCTTCGCCGTTCCCGCGCTCGTCGCGGCGACCGTCTCTACCCGCGCCGCGGCGGAGGAGACCGCGAAGCCCGCCGCCACGTCCGAGAAGCCCGCGCTGATCCCGGCCGACACCGCGACGCTCGACAGGGACAAGGCGGTCCTCGAGAAGGAGAGCGATTCGCATCCGCCCGAGACGGGAGGCTCCGCGGATCCGACGAGCGGCCCCGTTTATGCCGACTCGTGGTGGTCGAACACGCGCCCGATCGTCGAGCTGCACGGCTACATGCGCACGCGCGCCGAGCTGTTTCACAACTTCTCGCTCGGCCGCATCGACACGCCGACGATGTGGGAATCGCGCCTGTTCCCGCGCCCGGCCGACGACACCTGGCAGGACCTCGCCGGCAACTGGCACGGCCCGGGCTCGAACCCGACGAGCAACTGGACCGGCTGCGGCCCCAACGGCGACGCGAACGGCCCCTGCACCAACAAGACGAACGCCACAGCCAACATGCGCTTCCGGATGGATCCGGAGATCCACATCTCCGACAACCTCCGGATCATGTCGCAGATCGACATGCTCGATAACCTCGTCATGGGCTCGACGCCCGAGGGGTACACGAACGTGCCGACCAACGGCGGCTACCAGTCGACCGGCCGCGGCGGCTACGTCCCGCTCAAGGCGTTCTCGACCACGCAGGTCGCGCCGGTCGCCGGGATCAACGCCTTCCAGAACAGCGTCACGGTCCAGCGGGTGTGGGGCGAGTTCATGACCCCCGTCGGCCAGCTGCGCTTCGGCCGCATGCCGAGCCAGTGGGGCCTCGGCATCCTCGCCAACAGCGGCGATTACATCGACGCCGACTACCAGACCAACGCCGACCGGATCATGTTCATCTCCGGCATCAAGAAGTGGGACCTCTACTTCATCGGAATGTGGGACTTCCCCGGGTCCGGCAAGACCAGCCAGACGATCGCCGATCAGCAGGGGCAGCCCTACGACGTCTCGCAGCTCGAGAACGTCAACCAGTGGATCCTCGCGATCGCGCGGCGCGTGAACCCCGCCGAGACGGCGCGGCGCCTCGCGCACGGCGAGGTCGTCGTCAACGGCGGCCTCTACGCCGTCTACCGCCAGCAGCTCCTCGCCAACGAGAGCACCTCCAACGGCCTCGGGGTGCCGATCGACGTCTACCAGCAGAACCTGGTTCGCGTCGGCGCCAAGGCGGTCATCCCCGACCTCTGGCTGCAGATCCTCGCGAAGAACTTCCGCTGGGAGACCGAGGCGGTGATGATCGACGGGAGCATCGAGAACCCGCAGAAGGTCGACTCGGGCATCTACCAGCAGGACAACTACCAGATCCGCCAGTTCGGCTACGCGACCGAGCTCGAGTACCGCGCGCTCAACGACGATCTGCGCCTCAGCTTCTCGCACGGCTACGCGAGCGGCGATCAGAACGTCGACGGGCTCGTCCCCGGCAACCAGGGGCTCCAGCCGCGCCTGCTTCCGAACGACAACACGATCTCGACGTTCCAGTTCAACCCCGCCTACCGCGTCGACCTGATCCTCTTCCGCGAGATCCTCACGCGCGTGCAGGGGGCCTACTACTTCAAGCCCGCGGTCCAGTACGACTTCTCGCGCGCCCTCGACGGCGAGAAGCTCGGCGGGCGCGCGGAGGTGATCTGGAGCCGCGCGAGCGTCCCCATCCAGTCGCCCGGCCACCAGCCCGACCTCGGCGTCGAGATCGATCTGTCGCTCTACTACCAGTCGAAGGACGGCAGCCTGAACGACGATCCGACCAAGCTCGGCGGCTTCTTCGCGATGCTCCAGTACGGCGTGCTCTTCCCGCTCGCCGGCCTCGGCTACCTGCCGAACGACCGCGATCCAGCCAACCCGATGAGCGGCAAGCCGCCGGACGTCTCGACGGCGCAGACCGTGCGGTTGTTCCTCGGCATCGCGTACTGAGGCGAGCGTCGGCCACGCTCGCGCGGCGACCGCCTCAGGACGCCGCTCGCTGCAGCGAGAGCCCTTCCTTCGTGAGGAGGTCCTCGGCGCGGCGGAGACGATGATGCACCAGGGCGGCGATCGCCTCGCGCGCGGCCGGGTTCGACATGAGCAGCTCGTCGAAGGCGGCGCGATCGAGCCCGAGCACGACGCCCGGGGTGATCATCCGGATCGACGCGGCGGCGCGGACGCCGTGGAGCAACCACAGCGCGCCGAAGACGTCGCCTTCGCCGAGCTGCCCCGCCATGCGCTCGGAGCCGTCGGCGAGCCCGCGCACGACCTCGCAGTAGCCGCGCAAGAGCAAGTGGAACGCGAGCCCCTCACGCCCCTGCTCGAGGAGCACCTGCCCCTTCTGCACGACCTCGATCCGAAAGGCGTCGATCAGGCGCTCGCGCGCGTCGTCGGCGAGGTGGTGGAAGAGCGGCGAGGCGCGCAGCACGTTGTAGAGCAGGCGCTGCCTGTGCGCCTCCTTGAGCGCCACGCCGACCTGCGGGTGCGCCGCGCAGAGCTGCTCGACGAGCGCCCGATCGAGCTCGAGCAGGACGCTGTCGCGGACCGCGGTGACCGTCGCGAGGCGTGGCCCGCGGCAGAACAACGCCATCTCGCCGAAGAACTCCCCTTCGCCCATCTGCGCGAGGCTGCGCACGGCGCCGCTCGCGAGCCGACGCTCCACGCGCACCGCGCCTCGCGCGACGGCGTACATGGCCTGCGCGTCCTCCCCTTCGCTCACGATCGTCTCGCCGGCGCGCACGCTGCGCAGCTGCACGCGATCGAGCACCTCGAGGAACGCCGATCGCGGCAGATCGGAGAAGACCGGGATGCGCGAGAGCGCGTCGACCTCGACGATGATCGGGCCCTCGGTGGCGGCGACGGCGCCGGGCTCGGCGCGCGGCAGCGGGGGCAGCGGCGGCGCTTCGCCGGGCGACGCCGCGATCGGGACGTCGACGCGCGGCATGGCCTGCGAGGTGCGCGGGTGCACGAGGTAGGCGAGCGCCGATCGGCGACGCAGCATGCCGGCGACGGCCGCGGGGACCAGGGCGCGCGTGCGGCGATCGTGCTGGGCGAGCAAGTGGCCGAGCAGCGTCTTGGCCTCGGCGTCGGCGGGCTCGAGCGCGAGCAGGCGCTTGCAGGCGGCGATGGCCTTGAGCAGCTGCCCATCGGCCGCGTACTCCACAGCCGCCTTTCGGAGCACGCGAATCGTGGCGTCGTCGGGGCGCGTCGACATCGGCGAGATCGCTGGTGACCGAGACGGTCAGAGAGAGAGAGAGAGAGGCGTACCACGAGCGACCCGACCTCGCCGCCCGGAAGCGCGCCCTCGATTACGAGATCGCCCTGATTCTACCCTCGGCGCGCCTTCCGCCGCGCCGGCGCAACCGCGCGCTGCTATGGGACGAGCGCAGGCATGGCCAAGGCGTCGACGCAGTACGTGTGCGAGGGGTGCGGGGCGGCCTCACCGCGGTGGCTCGGTCGCTGCCCGTCGTGCGGCGGGTGGAACACGCTGGTCGAGGAGGTCGTCAAGAAGGGTCCGCGCGGCGCGGCGCGCGCGTCGCTCTTCAGCGAGCCCGGCCGCGGCAGGCCCGTGCCGATCGAGTCGATCGCGGAGGACGCCGCGGCGCGCATGCCCACGGGCATCGAGGAGCTCGATCGGGTGCTCGGCGGCGGGGTGGTGCTCGGCTCCGTCGCGCTCGTCGGCGGCGACCCGGGCGTCGGCAAATCGACGCTGCTCTTGCAGGCGCTCGCGGGCATGGCGCGCCGCGGCCCGACCGCGCTCTACGCCTCGGGCGAGGAGTCGATCGCGCAGGTCGCCCTGCGCGCGCGCAGGCTCGGCCTCGCCTTCGGCGAGCTGCCGCTCGGCGATCGGCTCCAGCTCGTCGGCGTGAGCGACGTCGCGGAGGTGGAGCAGGCCGCGCAGCTCACCAAGCCGACCGCGATCGTCGTCGACTCGGTGCAGGTCATCCGGTCGAGCGACCTCGAGAGCGCGCCCGGCAGCGTCTCGCAGCTGCGCGAGGTCACCGCGCGCCTGGTCGATCTCGCCAAGCAGTCGCACGCGGCCGTCTTCCTGGTCGGCCACGTCACCAAGGAGGGGGCCATCGCCGGGCCGAAGGTGCTCGAGCACCTGGTCGACGTCGTCTTGTCGTTCGAGGGCGAGCGGGGCCACGCCTTCCGCGCGCTGCGCGCGTCGAAGAACCGCTTCGGATCGGCGACGGAGGTCGGCGTCTTCGAGATGTCGCCGGCGGGGCTGCGCGAGGTCCCGAACCCGAGCGAGCTGTTCCTCGCCGAGCGCCCCGTCCACGCCGCGGGGAGCGTGATCGCGTCGGTCACGCCGCAGACCGGCGGCGCGCGCGCCGTGCTCGTCGAGGTGCAGGCGCTGGTGGGCGTCTCGGGGGGCGCCGGGCGACGCACGGCACAAGGGGTCGACGGCGCGCGCCTCGCGATGCTGCTCGCGGTGCTCGAGCGCAAGGCGGGGCTGCAGCTGCTCGGCGCGGACGTGTTCGCCAACGTCGCCGGCGGCCTCGCGATCGACGAGCCGGCGGTCGACCTGCCGCTCGCGATCGCGATCGCGTCGGCGGCGCGCAATCGCCCGTGCGCGCGCGATCTGGTCGCGTTCGGCGAGGTCGGCCTCGCGGGAGAGGTGCGCGGCGTGCCGCGGGGCGCGACTCGGCTCGCGGAGGCTGCGTCGATGGGCTTTGGGCGCGCGCTGGTGCCGGCGAGCACTGCGGAGCGGCTGTCGGCGACCGATCGCGCGGGGGTCGAGATCGTGCCGGTGCGCGACGTGGAGGAGGCGATCGCCGCGGCGATCGGGTGAGGCCCTGGGCGCAGACACGCGCGGCTCAGGCGTCCCCCTTGGCCCCCTGCCTGTAGCGCTGGGTGATCTCCTCGAGCGCCGTCGAGAGGTCCTCGATCGCGTGGTCTTTGTCGCCGCGGAGGTAAGCGCGCAGGCCGTCGGCGACGATCATCGCGATCGACGTGTTCACGCCGCGCGCGGTCAAGGTCGACTGGACCTCGGCGTTCTTGAGCAGCCCGTCGATGTCGTCGAAGAGCCCGTCGATCTCCCGGTCGACGCGCGCACCGGCGTCGTTCTTGTCGTCGGCCATGCGCGCGAGGGTGTATGGCGGCGTGCCCGCGGCGTCGAGGCGCGGCGCGGCCGCAACTGGCGTAAGAGACTGGCATGGAGCCGCTCACCTCCGAGGCGCGCGTTCGTCGCGCGGTCGCGCTCGGGATCGTCGCGCTCGGCGCCGCGTCCGCGGCCGCGTGCGGCCGAAAGCTCACCCAAGAGGACTGCGACGCCTTCCTCGGCCGCGGCATCGGGCTCGCGGCCTACGCGAGCGCGAAGGACGAGCCGTTCACCGTCGAGTCGGTGCGCCAGCGCGCGCGACCTGCCGAGAAGACGGCCATCGCGCAGCTCGACGCGATGTGCGTCGGCGCAGCCGACGACGGGCAGCGCGAGTGCATGCGCATGGCGCACGCGGCCACGGATCTCGACCGGTGCGGGCCCGTCGCCAAGAAGGCGCGCGAGGTCGGCGCCATCGCGCAGAACGCGCTCGCCAAGCGCCACTCGGCCGACGAGTGCTCGAAGTACGGCGAGCACGCCGTCGCGATCGGCGCGGCCACCTTCGACGAGGTCGGCGCCGTCGTGCGCGAGTGCGACGACTTCATGAACGTCGGCGTCTTCCGGTGCCGCATGAGCGCCACCGACAAGGCCCGCTGGGCGGCGTGCGAGTAGTCGCGCGCGATCGCGATCAGCCGCGGACCATGAAGCGATTGCCGTCGGGATCCTTGAAGTTGAACATCTTGCCCCACGGCATCGACTGCACCTCGTCGACCTCGACGCCCGCGCTCTTCAGCGACGCGTGCAAGCCGTCGACGTCGGCGGTGGAGAACATGAGGCTCGGGTGGGCGACCATGCTGGGGTTCTGCTGGAGCATCGCCTGCTTCGGGTAGAGCACCAGCGTCGTGTGCCCCGCGCCCGCCTCGGGCGCCACCTCGACCCAGGTGAGCTTCGGCCCCATCGGCTGCTCGAGCGCGACGACGAAGCCGAGCTTCTCGGTCCAGAACCTCTTCGCCGCCTCCTGCGACTCGACGTAGAGCGTCACCTTCTCGAGACGAGCGATCATCGGCGCCTCCGCAGATTCGGGCGCGCACAGGCGCGCGTTCGCCCCTCCACGGTAGCAGCTACGGCGGGCGACGGAGCGTCCGCTCGGGAGACTTTTCGCACCCGAAGCTGTCCGCTATCAAGCGCGCATGTTCTCCAAGATCCTCATCGCGAACCGCGGCGAGATCGCGCGCCGCATCGCCCGCACCTGCAAGCGACTCGGCATCGCGACGGTGGCCGTCTACAGCGACGCCGACGAGCACGCCCCCCACGTGCTCGAGTGCGACGAGCGCGTACGCATCGGCGCCGCGGCGGTGAAGGAGAGCTACCTGAACGCCGACGCCATCGTGGTCGCGGCCCAGCAGACGGGCGCGCAGGCGATCCACCCTGGCTACGGCCTGTTGTCCGAGAGGGGGGACTTCGCGCGCAAGGTGCACGCCGGTGGCTTGGTCTTCATCGGCCCGCCGCCCGACGTGCTCGACAAGTTCGGCAACAAGATGCTCGCGCGCCACGTGGCGATCGCCGCCAACGTGCCGCCGGTGCCCGGCGACGACACGCCGATGGGCCCTGAAGAGCTCGGCCGCGCCAAGAGCGCCGCGCACGTCATCGGCTACCCGCTCGTCGTGAAGGCGGTCGGCGGCGGCGGCGGCATCGGCATGCAGATCGTCCGCGACGAGTCGCAGATCGATCGCGCGGTCAAGGCGTGCAGCGACCGCAGCGCGCAGGCCTTCGCCGACGCGCGCGTCTACATCGAGCGCTACATCGAGCGCCCGCGGCACATCGAGGTGCAGGTCTTCTGCGACGCGCACGGCAACGCCGTCACCCTCGGCGAGCGCGAGTGCTCGGTGCAGCGGCGCCACCAGAAGATCGTCGAGGAGTCGCCGTCACCGCTCTTGCGCGGCGCCGTCGGCGAGCGGGCGCGCGCGCTGCTCTTCGAGCGCGCGCTCGCGGTCGTCACGAGCGTCGGGTACGTCGGCGCCGGCACCGTGGAGTTCATCGCCGACGCGAGCAGCCCCGACGAGCCGTTCTTCCTGGAGGTCAACGCGCGCCTGCAGGTCGAGCACCCGGTCACCGAGCTGGTGCGCGGGCTCGATCTCGTCGAGGCGCAGCTGCGCGTCGCGGCGGGCGAGGAGCTGCCGAAGGCGCTGCGGGAGTCGCAGCCGAAGGGGCACGCGATCGAGGTGCGAATCTACGCCGAGGAGCCGCGCAAGGGCTTCCTGCCGCGGCCGGGGCCGATCGACGTGCTCGAGTGGCCCGCGCCGCGCGAGGGGGTGCGCGTCGACTCGGGGGTCGAGCAGGGCTCAAAGGTCACGCCGTACTACGATCCGATGATCGCGAAGATGTGCGGCTACGGCGCGACGCGCGAGGAGGCGATCGCGCGCCTCGACGCCGCCCTGGCCCAGACCAAGATCGGCCCCTGCATCACGAACCTCGAGTTCCTGCGCGACGTGCTCTACGACGATCGCTTCCGCGCCGGCGACTACGACACGCTCTTCGCCGAGGCGCTCGCGAAGGCGCCTCAGAAGCCACGCTGACGCCCAGGGCCGCGCGGCGCTACGGCTCGCGCGGCGGCCGAGCCCCGTTGACGCCGCCGGGGTTCGAGAGCGCCGGTCGCGTCGCCATCGGATCGGGCGGCGGCGTCGGATCGGGGGGCGGGCGCACCTCGCGATCGGGGGCGGGCGGATGAACTTGCCAGGCAGGCACCTGCCCGCTCGGCGGCGGCGGCGAGGCCTCGGGGGTCGCCTGCCACGGCTGCTGCTCGACGAGCGGCTTGGCCGGCGGATCGACGAGCTCGGGGGTCGGCGGAGCGGGCGGGGGCGGGAGCAGCGCGCGCGGATCGGGCATGCGCAGCGTGCGATCGCGGGCCCTCTGCGCGTGCCACGCATAGGCGGCGATCGCCGCGAGCAGCAGCGCGGCCGCCGCGGGGCCGAGCCGCGCGACGACCGATCGCTCGGGCGCCTGCGGTCGGCTCGCCTCGAGCCGCGCGCGCTTGGCCTTCACGGCGGCAACCCGCCCGGCCCCTAACCGCCGTGCCCCGCCGCCGTCGCGGTGACGAGGAGCCCGCCGGGGTTGGTGCCCCGCGCTTGATCGTTCGCCTCGCTCGCGCGCGTCTCGACGCCGACGACGAAGTATCGGTACTGCGCGACCACCGAGCTGAGGCTCATGGCGCCCGCCGCGACGAACGCGCCGCCCCAGCGCACGGCGTTGACGAGGCTGTTGGGCGGCACGTCCATGCTGTCTTGGATGAGCCCCCAGTAGTTGCCATAGGGCACGTGCGCGGCGATCGCCCCGAAGGCCCCGTGCGCGCCGGCCCAGTCGGTCGCCGCAGAGGTGTTGTTGTTGATGCCCGCGAAGTGCGTCTCGCCGTCGGCGGGGAACATGTGCGGGTCGGTGGCGTTCGCCTTGGCCTCCGGGCTCATGTCCTGCACCAGCTTGTCGTTGCTCGAGTCCTCCGCCATGCCCGCGTCGGCCATCGATTTGGCGGCGAGGGCGACGGCCGCCAGCGCGGCCGAGGTGACCGCGCCGGTGATGCCGGCGTGGAGGGCCTGGCTGAGCGAGGCGCCGTTGATCGACGCGATGGTGAAGCCGGTCGCGAAGCCGACCGCCGCCGATGTGCCTACGTAGGCCGCCGCCGCGCCGAAGCTCGTCGTCGCGGCCGCCGTCACCCCGAGCGAGGCGACCGGCGCCCCCACCGCCGTGAGCACCTCGCCCATCAGCACCGGCGCGTAGATCGCCACCACCGCGATCACCACCACCGTGAGGATCGCGCGCACGTCGCCGTGCAAGACCGCCTTCGCGAGGCTCACGATGCCGTGCCACAGGCTGCTGAAGAAGTGGCCGATGCTGTGGAACAGGCTCTTGAGGCCCCACATCCCGTTGACGTCGGTGTGGTTGACCGGATCGTTGCCCGCGTAGGCATAGCGATTGAGGCCGACCATCGCCGTGGAGGGCATCGTCGGATCGGGGGAGATGAAGCGCCCGATGACCGGGTCGTAGTAGCGCGCGTGCAGGTAGAAGAGCCCCGTCTCGTCCTGCCGCTGCGCGGTGTAGCCGCGCGACTCGGCCTCCGCGCCCGTCTGCGAGAGCGAGCCGCCGAAGGGGGCGTAGCTCTGACGGGACGCCACCGCGCCCGTCGAGTCGGTCTCGGCCTGGATCGAGCCCGCCTGATCGGTGTGCAGCCAGTAGGTCGTGCTCCCCACGCGGCGCGCGACGAGCTCGCCGGCGAGCGAGACGTACTTCGTCGTCACGCCGAAGGTCACCTCGTAGTCGTCGGCGAGGTAGTACGTCGTGGTCGAGCCGTTGACCTTCTTGATGCGGCTGCCGTCGGCGTCGTAGGCGAAGCCGATCGCGTTGATGCTCGAGGGGCGGTTGTCGCCGTCCCAC
>JAJXTK010000672.1 GCA_021783935.1 Myxococcales bacterium
TGGCGATCCTCCCCGGCGCGACGATCGGGATCCTCGGCGGTGGTCAGCTCGGCCGCATGACCGCCATGGCCGCGCGCGCGCTCGGCTACCACGTGCAGGCGCTCGACCCCGACCCCTCCTGCGCGGAGCGCTTCGTCGTCGACAAGCTGGTCACCGCGCCGTTCGACGACGACATCGCGGCGGCCTTCCTCGCGCGCGAGTGCGGCGTGGTGACGCTCGAGATCGAGAAGATCGCCCCCTCGTGCCTCGAGGCCGCCGCCACGCGCGCGCCGGTGCGCCCGAGCGTCGAGGTGCTGCGCGTGGTGCAGGATCGCGCACGCCAGAAGCGCTGGCTACAGGAGCACGGCTTCCCCATCGGCCCGTGGGTCTCGGCCGACAGCGAGGCCGAGCTGCACGAAGGGGTCGTCGGCCTCGGGCCCGAGTGCTTCGTGAAGTCGTGCGCCGGCGGCTACGACGGCCGCGCGCAGGTGCACGTGCAACGAGGCGAGGCGCGCGGGGCGTGGAGCGAGCTCGGTCAGGAGCCGGTCGTCGTCGAGCGGGCGCTGCCGCTCGCGGCGGAGCTCTCGGTGCTCGTCGCGCGCAGGCCGAGCGGCGAGATCGCGATCTACCCGCCCGCCCTCAATCACCACGAGCAGCGGATCCTCGCCTGGTCGGTCATTCCCGCGCCGCTGCCGCGGCACGTGCTCGATCGCGCCGCCGACCTCGCGCGCGGCGTCGCCGAGGCGATGAAGGTCGAGGGGCTGCTCGTCGTCGAGCTCTTCCTGCTCCCCGACGACACGCTGCTCGTCAACGAGCTCGCCCCGCGGCCGCACAACAGCTTCCACTCGACCGAGATCGCGTGCCCGACGAGCCAGTTCGAGCAGCACGTGCGCGCGGTGTGCGATCTGCCCCTCGGCCGCGCCGACGTCGTGCGCCCCGCGGCGATCGTGAACCTGCTCGGCGACCTTTGGCTCGGCCCGCATCCGCCCGATTTCGCGCGCGCGCTCGCGCTGCCGGACGTGCGCCTGCACCTCTATGGCAAGCGGGTGCCGCGCGCGGGGCGCAAGATGGGGCACCTGTCGGCCGCGGGCGCGACGCCCGAAGAGGCGGTCGCGCGCGTGCAAGAGGCCGCGCGCCGTATGATCGCGGGCTGACGATGACCCGCACCCTGCAGCCCGGACATCGCGTCGTGGTGACGGAGCTCGCCGAGACGCCGCCGGAGGCGATCGCCTCGTGCATGACGCTCGAGCGCATGGAGCCCCCCGATCCGGCCACGCTCGGCGCGCGCGACGTGATCGTCCAGGTCGAGGCCGCCGCCGTCGGCTGGGTCGACCTCTTGATGACGAGCGGCCAGTACCAGCACGTGCCGAAGCCTCCGTACACGCCGGGGCTCGAGTCGGCGGGCGTCGTCGTGTGGAAGGGGGCCGAGGTCGGCGAGGCGATCGGGCTCGGCGCGCGCGTGATCGTCGACGGCTTCCTCGCCGGGCCGCGCTCGCTCGGCAGCTACCAGCGCTGGGGCGGCTTCGCGTCCTACGTCGTCGCGCCGCTCGAGGCGGTGCGGCCGATCCCGGGCGCGCTCGGCTTCGACGAGGCCGCGGGGCTGCTCGGCGCCTACGAGACGGCCTACCACTGCCTGGTCACGCGCGGGCGCGTGCGCGCCGGCGAGACGGTGCTGATCCACGGCGCGTCGGGCGCGACCGGGCTCGCGGCCGTGCACGTCGCGAAGCTGCTCGGCGCCACGGTGATCGCGACCGGGCGCTCGGACGACAAGCTCGCCGTCGTGAAGGCCGAAGGGGCCGACCACGTGATCAACACCAGGGGCGAGGCGGGGGGCGTGCGCCCCTTCCGCGACGAGGTCAAGGCGCTCACCGGCGGCGCCGGCGTCGAGGTGGTCTACGACGGCGTGGGGGGCGAGGTCTCGCTCGAGAGCCTGCGCTGCGTGCGCTTCGGCGCGCGCTTCCTGATCGTCGGCTGGGCCTCGACGCCGTTCGTCGCGCGCGGCAAGGGGCAGCGCGGCGCCCCGAACGCCAACGTGCTGCCGACCAACCTGATCATGATGAAGTCGCTCGACGTGCTCGGGTGCCCGACGGTGATCTCGACCGTGATGGACCCGTCGAGCCGCCCGCCGCGCCTCGCGCAGGTGCTCGCGTGGGCCGAGAGCGGCGCGCTGCGGCCGCGCGTCTCGCACGCCTTCCCGCTCTCGGAATTCAAGGCCGCGATGCGCGCGAAGTGGTCCGGCGAGGTCGTCGGCCTGTGCGTGCTCCACCCCCGTTGAGCGCGCGACCGACCATGTGGAAGCTCGATCAGCGCTCGTCGCCCGACCTCTACGTCGGCGAGCTGCTCGCGCGCTTCGCCGAGGTCGAGCCCGCGCGCGTCGAGGAGCTGCGCCTGTGGGCCGAGCACGTCGCCGGCGGGCAGCTCGAAGACGCGCTCATCGAGCTCTTCGGCCTGCCGGTCGACGAGGCGCTCGCTTCGCTCTTTCGCTGGCGCGACGCGATGGCCCGCGCGGGGGTCGCCGAGGCGATCGCGCACCGACGGCTCGAGTCGGTTCGGCGCATCGTGACGCTCGCCGAGCGCGAGCTGACCGACCCGTCGCTGCTCGCCTTTGCGCGCGCGCACCACGGCGGGACGCTCGGGGAGCTGCTCGGCCGGGCGCTCGCGACGACGGCGCCGAGCTGAAGGGGTTGCGAAGCCGCAAGGCGGCGCGCGCCGCGGGGTGGAAGGTGGCCGCTGCCCCGCTCGTTGTACGACGTGCCCGCCCGCGCCCCCTGGTGTACTGCTCGAGGCGCCATGTCCTCGACCGTCCGTGCGCGGCGGCGCGCGTTGATCTCCGTCGGCTCCTCGCTCGCGATCGGGGGAGCGCTCCTCGCCTGCGGGCCGGCGCGCAAGCCGGTCGCTGCGCCGGCGCCTCGACCGTCGACCTCGACGAGCGCGTCGAGCCTCGCGTCGGCGTCGGCGTCGGTAGCCGCGCCCGCGAGGCCCGCGCCGCTCGCGGCCTCGCCGGTCGGCACCTTCGGGCAAGGCACGTTCGGGCCGACGATCGCGCGCGGCCCGAAGGGGGCGATCGTGGTGTCGGCGCCGCCGTCACCGAACGGGCGCCGTTGGATCGCGCAGGCGCTCGACGCCGCCGGCAAGGCGGTCCGGGCCGACGCGAAGCACGAGCTCGCCGAGGCCCCCGAGGACACGTCGGTCTGGCAGGTCGCGCGGGTCGGCGACGGCTTCGTGCTCGCGTGGACGCGTGCGACCAACAGCGGCGCGCAGCTGCTCACGCTGCCGCTCGCGAGCGACGGCGCGCCGATCGGCGCACCGACCGTCGTCGCGCGAGGCGGCGACGAGATCGTCGACGTGCGCGTCACCAGCGTCTCTGCCGCGAACGGGGCCGCGGCGCTGTTGACCTTCGGCGAGCGCAGCGCCCCGTCGGGGATGGCGAGCGCGGTCGGCGCGCTGCACGCCCTGCCGCTCGATGCGGCCGGCCGCCCGCTCGCGGGCGCGCCGAC
>JAJXTK010000673.1 GCA_021783935.1 Myxococcales bacterium
CGACGCCGACCTCGCGGAGCTCGGCGTGCTCGACGCCGCGCAGCTCGCGGGGCGCGTCGCGCGCGACGGCGGCGGGGTCGTCGACGTCGGCAGCGGCTTCGGCGCGCCGGGGCTCGCGCTCGCGATCCTGCGCCCCGATCTGGAGGTGAAGCTCGTCGAGCCGCTCGGAAAGCGGGCGACCTTCCTGCGCGCGACGATCGGTACGCTCGGCCTCGTCTCGCGCGTCGAGGTGCTGCAGACGAAGGCCGAGTCGGTCGCCGAGGCCGGCATCGCGTTCGACGCAGCGATCTCGCGCGCGACGATGGCGCCGCAAGCGTGGCTGGCGCTCGGCGATCGGCTCGCGCCCGACGGGGAGGTGGTCGCGCTGCTCGCGCGCGAGGCGCCGCCGTCGCTCCCGCACCGGAGGGTGAGCTGGCGCGCGGAGTACGCGACACGCGCGGGGGCGCCGCGCGTCGCGCTGTCGTTTACGCGAGACGGCGTCACGGCGAGGTGACGTCGCGCCCGGCCGATCGGGCCTCCGTGGCCGCGAGGCGGGCCCATGGCGCGAGCGGTGCTACTTTCTCGGCATGATCCTTCGCCTCTCGCGCTCGCTCGCTTCGTCGCCCGTGATCGCGTCCTGCCTCGCCGCCGCCATGGTCGCGGCCTGCGGCGGGGGTTCAGGGAGCTCAAACCCCGCCACCACGTCCGACGGCGGCGCCGACGCCAGCCTCGGCGACGACGGGGGCCTCGGGGGCGACGCCGGCTTCGACCCCGACGCCCTCGGGAGCCGCACGCTGCAGTCGATCTCCATCGACCCGCCGACGGCGTCGATCACGGTGACCAACGGCGACGTGACGGTCCCCTCGGCGAGCCAGACCTTCACGGCGACGGGGCACTACGACAACGGGCAGACGGGGGCGATCGGCGGCTGCGCCTGGACCGTCGACAACATCGCGATCGGCGCGATGACGGCGTCGACCTTCGTCGCGAGCGGCACGCAGGGAGGCAAGGGGAAGGTCACGTGCACCGCCGGCGCGATGACCGCGAGCGCCGACGTGACCGTCATGCTGCGCGACGTCGACGACGTCTCGGGGCTCGACGCCGCGAGCGAGGCGGCGCTGCTCGCGGCGACCGCCCCCGATCCCGCGGTGCAGAAGCTGCTCTACCCGTACGACGCGACCGTCTTCCCGCGCGGTCTGCCGAGCCCGGAGCTGATGTGGAAGGGCGGCTCGGCGAGCGACGTGTACGCCGCCGTCTTCGACGAGCCCGGCATGACCTACACGGCGCTGCTCACCGCCGCGCCCCCCTCGCGCCTGCGCATCCCCCAGAAGGAGTGGGCGAAGCTGCTCGACACCAACGCGGGCACGCCGCTGAACGTCACGCTCTACCGGCTCGATCACGGGGCCGGCGGCACCCCGTTCAAGTCGACCTCGCAGTCGTGGACGATCGCGAACGCGAACGTGCGCGGCACGATCTACTACTGGCGCATCAACGGCGGCCGTGTCGTGCGCATCAAGCCCGGCGCCGACGCCCCCGACGACTTCCTCACCCCGCCCGCGGGCACGACCCTCCCGCCGGGGCAGATGGGCACGGTCAACACCGGCTGCATCGCCTGTCACGCCGTGTCGCGCGACGGCTCGACGATCGCCGCGAGCTACGACGGCAGCTGGAGCCCGTGGGTCACCTTCGACGCGAAGTCCGGCGCCCAGGACTACTACTCGAACGCCGGCTCCGGCTTCACGGCGATCACGCCCGACGGCAGCCTCGTCGTCTACGGCCAGTCGTCGCAGACGCCGCTGCGGCTCGCGGACGCGAAGAACGGCACCTCGTACGAGCCGAGCGGGCTCGGGGCGCTCGGCATGGCGGTCATCCCCGCGTTCTCTCCCGACGGCACCAAGCTCGCCTACTCGCTCCGCTACGACGGCAACTGGCTCGATTTCACCACGGCCGACCTCGCGCTCGCCTCGTTCGACGCGGCCAGCAAGCACTTCGCGCCGCTCAAGACGCTCGTCCCCGCCGGCGGCCGCGCGAAGATCTACCCCTCGTTCACCCCCGACTCGCACTACGTCGTCTATCAAGACGGCCCCGCCGCCCGCACGCGCGGGTCGACGGCCGACCTGCACATGATCAAGGTCGACGGCACCGGCGACGTGCTGCTCTCGAAGCTCGGCTCCGCGGGGGTCGACCCCGTCGATCTGCACCTCAACTACGAGCCGACCTTCAACCCCGTCGCCGCGGGCGGCTACTATTGGATCGTCTTCGTGAGCTCGCGCCAGTACGGCAACCGGCTCACCTCGACGTACGACGCCGACGCGACCACCTGCGGCAACGTCCCCGGCGGCTGGAACGCGACGCCGTGCAGGCACAAGCAGCTGTGGGTCGCGGCGATCGACGCGAACCCCGCGCCGGGCACCGACGCGAGCCACCCCGCCTTCTGGCTGCCGGGCCAGGACAACGGCGACCAGAACATGCGCGGCTACTGGGCGCTCGATCCGTGCAAGGCGATCGGCCAGGGGTGCGACGCGGGCTTCGAGTGCTGCGACGGCGCCTGCCGCGCCGACTCGACCGGCACCAAGGTCTGCACCAAGCCCCCCGCGGGCACGTGCGCCAACGTCGGCGACAAGTGCACGACCGACGCAGACTGCTGCAACTCCTCGAGCGGCGCCTACGGGTGCATCGGCGGCTTCTGCGCGCAGAGCAGGCCGCAGTAGCCGCGGGCCGCCGAGCCGTCTCGAGCCTCTGGCCCTCAGACGCCGGTCGCGTCGGAGGGCCAGACGTGCTTGTGCAGCTGGAGCTGCAGGCGCGCCGGCAGCCGATCCTCGAGCATCCACGCGACCACCTCGCGCGGGGCGACCGAGCCGAAGACGCACGAGAGCAGCACGTGCCCGACGCGCTCGGCGAGGCGCCGCTCGCGGATGACGTCGCGCGCCCACTCGTAATCGGCGCGCGAGCAGAGGACGATCTTCAGCTCGTCGCGCGGGCCGAGGTGCTCGAGGTTGCTCCAGCGGTTTCGCAGGTGCTCGCCGCTGCCGGGCGCCTTGAGGTCGACGATCTTGTGCACGCGCGGATCGACCGCCGACACGTCGCGCTCGCCGCTGGTCTCGAGGAGCACCGTGCGGCCGGCGTCGCAGAGCTGGCCGAGGAGCGGGATCGCCGCCGGCTGCAAGAGCGGTTCGCCGCCGGTGAGCTCGACGAGCGGCGTCTCGAACGAGAGCGCCCTGGCGAGCACCTGCGCGAGCGGCGTCCGCTGCCCGCCCGCGAAGGCGTGCGTCGTGTCGCACCAGCGGCAGCGCAGGTTGCACCCCGTCAGGCGCACGAAGGTGCACGGCACGCCCGCGAAGGAGCTCTCGCCCTGGATGCTCGCGAAGATTTCGTGCACGACGAGCGTGTCGGGGACGCGCGGCGGGGTCTGCGTCACGCGCCCTCCGTAGCGCGGGCGCCCTTCGCGCGCCACGCTGCCGCGGCCGCAGCGGGCGGGCTCGCCCGAGGTCGCG
>JAJXTK010000061.1 GCA_021783935.1 Myxococcales bacterium
CGACCCCGCGCCCGTCTGCTATGAGCCTCGGTGCCCCATGCGATCCGGCCGCGCCGTCGCCTACGCCTCGGCCGCCGCCGCGATCGGCCTCGCGGCGCGCTCGATCCTGCGCGATCCGGTGCCGCCGCTCGTGGCGCTCGGCGCGACGGGCGCCTTCGCAGGGGTCTTGCTCGCGGGTGTCTTCGAGCCACGCCTCGGCATGTGGGCCGACACGCTCGTGCGTGGCGACAGGAGCGAGGGCTCCCCGCGCGTCGCGCTCACCTTCGACGACGGCCCGAGCGCCAAGACGACCCCCGTCGTGCTCGAAGCCCTCGACGCCGCCGGCGCGAAGGGGACCTTCTTCGTGATCGGCCGCAAGCTCGAAGGGGAGCGCTTGGCCGTCGCGCGCGAGGCGATCGCCCGCGGGCACGAGATCGCCTGCCACTCGTACGAGCACGATCGGCTCTTCGCGCTGCGCAATCGCGTCCGTGTGCGCGAGGATCTCACCCGCGCGCTCTCGGGGCTCTCGGACCGGCTCGGCGTGCGCACGCGCTGGCTGCGCCCGCCGGTGCTGCACACCAACCCGGTCATCGCCGACATCGCCGCCGAGCTCGGCGTGCGCATCGTGGCCTTCTCGGCGCGCGGCTACGACGGGCTGCGGCGCGCCGACGCGAGGCTCGTCGAGGCGCGCGTGCGCAAGGGGCTCGAGGACGGTGCGATCGCGCTGCTGCACGACGCCTCCGAGCGCGACGACTTCACCCCCGCGTCGATCGAAGCGCTGCCGGGCATCCTCGAGGGCATCGCTGCGCGAAACCTCCGGGCGGTGACGCTCTCGGAGATGTGCCCGGAGGCGGCCGGGGCCGCCTAGCTTCCTCGGCAGCGCAGGACGCGCAGGCTCACTCGAGCGCTCCGATCGGCTCGTGGCGCTCCGATCGATAGGTTGGCCGCCGCCTCGGCGACCACCACGACGAAGGCGCGTGGGGGTCGACCATGGCGTGCTCGTCGCCCGGTGAGCGCTACTCGGCGGGCTCGGCCGCGCGACCTTCGAAGTCGTAGGCCTCCTCGCCGTGGAGCGAGTCGTCGAGGTGCGCCTCTTCTTCCGCGCTGACGCGAACGGGCGTGACGAGGTCGATGACCTTGAGCATCCCGTAGGTGAACGCGAAGGCCCACACCGACGCGCCGAGGACGGCGACGGTCTGCTTGAGGAAGAACGACATGTTGCCCGCGAGCAGGCCGTTCGCGCCGGCCGGGTTGACGGCCTTGCTCGCGAAGACGCCGAGCAGGATCGTTCCGAGGATGCCGCCGACGCCGTGGACGCCCCAGACGTCCAGCGCGTCGTCCCAATGCAGCCGGTTCTTCACGCTCACGGCGAAGTAGCAGACGACGCCCGCGACCGTGCCGACGAGCGCGGCGGTGTTCGTGGTCACGAAGCCCGCGCACGGCGTGATCGTCGCGAGCCCCGCCACCGCGCCGGTGAGCAGGCCGGTGAACTTCGGCTTCTTCTCGAACTTCCAGGCGAGAAACAGCCACACGGGGCCGGCGAACGACGCGGCGATGTCGGTGTTGAGGAACGCCTGCCCGGTGACCGCGTCGACCTGCAGCTCGCTGCCGGCGTTGAACCCGTACCAGCCGAACCAGAGCAGGCCGGTTCCGAGCGCGACGAGCGGGATGCTGTGCATCGACACCTCCTTCACGCGGCGACGACCGACGAAGAAGACCGAGGCGAGCGCGGCCATGCCGGCCACCGCGTGCACCACGATGCCGCCCGCGAAGTCGAGCACGCCCCACTTCTGCAAGGCGCCGCCGCCCCACACCATGTGGACGAACGGGAAGTAGACGAACAGCAGCCAGCCGACCAGGAACGCGAGGTACGCGCCGAAGCGCACGCGGTTGGTGAACGCGCCGGTGATGAGCGCGGGCGTGATGATTGCGAACATCATCTGGTAGGCGACGAAGACGAAGAGCGGGATCCTGGCGCCCCCGGAGAAGGGCGTGGAGAGGGTGATCCCGCGCAGAAACGCCATGTCGAGATTGCCAATCACGCCGTGGAAGTCGCCGCTGAAGCAGAGCGAGTAGCCGACGGCCCACCAGAGGATGGTCGTCACGCCCATCGAGACGAAGCTCTGCATCATGATCGCGAGGACGTTCTTGCGACCGACGAGGCCGCCGTAGAAGAACGCGAGCCCCGGCGTCATGAGCATCACCAGGCTCGTCGCCAACAGCATGAACCCCGTGTTCCCGGTATCGAATTGCATGACTCACCTCGCAGGCCGGCCGGACGAGCCGTCGGCCGAAGGCTAGGTGGGGCGTGTGAGGATTCCGTTTGGGACGCGATGTCGTTCGATGAGGCGCGGAGCTTGCTGGACGGCGGTCGCCTGCCACGAAACGGCCGAAACCCCTGCAAGGGACGCGGATGTTGCGCATCCTGTTCGTCGAAGACGATGCGAGCCTGCTCGCGAGCCTCTCGTTCGTGCTCGAGCGCGAGGGCTTCGCGGTGCGCGGCGCCGCGGACGGCCGCGCGGCGTTGACGCTCGCGGCGGCGCCGGGGGAGCCGTTCGACCTTGTGCTCCTCGACCTCAATCTCCCGGATCTCGACGGCTTTCAGCTCTCGCGACGCCTGCGCGCGCTCCCCGCGACGGCCTCGACCCCGGTCTTGATCGCGACCGCGCGCACCGAGGTCGACGACATCGTCCTCGGGCTCGAGCAGTTCGCCGACGACTATCTGGCCAAGCCGTTCCATCCGCGCGTGCTGATCGCGCGCATCCACGCGCTGCTGCGGCGCAAGCGCGCCTCGGCGCGGCCCCCCTTGCGCATCGGCGGCCTGGAGATCGATGCGGACGCGCGCGACGTCCACGTGGGCGGCCAGCCGGTCTCGCTCACCAAGACGGAGTTCGAAATCTTGCTCCTCTTGGCCACGCGGCCGCGTCACGTCTTCACGCGCGAGGCGATCCTCGCGCACGTGCACTCGGACGTAGAGGTGACCGAGCGCACGGTCGACTTCCAGATCTCGGGGCTGCGCAAGAAGCTCGGGGAGGCCGCGCGCTGCATCGAGACGGTGCGCGGGGTCGGCTACAAGCTCGAAGCCTGACTAGCCATGGTTCGCGACATCCCGACGCGGGCGCTCTTGGTGCTCGGCTTCCTCGCAGCGGCCCTCGTGCCGCTGCTGATCGTCGCGCTCGTGAGCTACGAGGCGAGCCGCGCCGCGCTCAAGACGCAGGCATTTCGGCAGCTCGAGTCGACGCGCGCGCTCAAGAAGGCCGAGATCGAGCGCTCGTTCAGCGACCGAGTGCACGACGTCACGCAGCTCGCGCGCGACCCGTACGTCACCGCCGCGTTCAACGAGCTCTGCGCCGCCTACCACGCGTCGGGCGGTGCGGCAGGTCGCGCGCTCGTCGGCCACGATCGTCGCGCCTTCGAGGCCCCCGCGAGCTACCGCGTCGTCCACGATCGGCACGCGCCCTACTTCGAGGGGCTCGTCGACGAGCAGGGCTACTACGACGTGCTGCTGCTCGACGCCAAGAGCGGTGAGAGCTGCTTCTCGGTGCAGAAGGAGAGCGACTTCGCGGCGGTGGTGGCCAGCCAGCCGACCTCGTTGCGGGACGTGTTTCGCGACGCGACGGACCACCGGCGCGCGGCGCTCTCCGACACGCGCCCCTATCCGCCCTCGGCGAACGCGGCGGCGCAGTTCGTGGCCGCGCCGATCGTCGAGGCGGGCGAGGTGGTCGGCGTGGTCGCGCTGCAGATCTCGATCGACTCGATTGATCGGGTGATGGGCGAGCGCGCAGGGATGGGACGCACCGGCGACAGCTACCTGCTCGGCCCCGATCTCCGGCTGCGATCGGACTCGCAGCTCGATCATTCGCGCACGGTGGAAGCCGCGTTTCGCGGCGACGTGAAGCCGTTCGCGTTCGACGAGGAGGCGGCGCGACGGGCGCTCGCGGGCCAGACGGGCTCATCGCTGCTGCGCGGGCGCGACGGCCGCTCCGTGCTCGCCGCGTGGGCGCCGGTGGAGCTCGGCCCGACGCGCTGGGCGATCGTCGTCGTGCACGGCGAGGAGGAGATCGACGCGCAGATCGGCGAAGCGCTCGACGCGAAGATCGTGCTCGTCTTCGCGGCGGCGTCCGTCGTCGGCGTGCTGCTCGCGCTCGTGGTGTCGCTCGCGATCGCCCGGGCGGTCGGAGCCGCGGGCGCGCAGGTCAGCCGCCTCAGCGACGCGGTGCTCGCGGGCGATCTCACGGCCAGGGGCGATCCCGCCGCCGTCGCGCACGATCTCCGCGTCGTCGTGCGCCGCGTGAACGACCTCGTCGACGCGCTCGTGCAGGTCACCGACGACAAGCGCCGCCTCGAGGAGCGCATGGCGCGCATGCAGCGGCTCGAGGCGATCGGGACGCTCGCCGGGGGCATCGCCCACGACTTCAACAACGTACTCACGGCGCTGTTCGCCCACGTCGACATCATGGAGGGCACGCTGCCCCCCGGCGCGCCCGCCCTGGCGAGCCTACGGCAGCTCGACGCCGGGCTTCAGCGCGCGGCCGAGCTGGTGCGGCAGATCCTCACGTTCAGTCGGCAGCTGAACGCGGCGCCGCGCCCGATGAACCTCGCCGACGCGGCGACCGAGGCGATCGAGCTGGTGCACGCCGGGCTCCCCGCGGGCACGCGCGTCGTCTTGGAGGGGGGCGAGCTCGTCTCGCCCGTGCGCGCCGATCCGACGCAGATGCACCAGGTCATCGTCAACCTGCTCATCAACGCGAGCCAGGCGATCGGCGAGGGGGGCGGTGAGATCCGCGTGACCCTCCGCGAGGAGACCATCGACGCGCATGCGACCTCGCGTGGCCCGGTGCTCGACCCCGGGCGCTACTGCGTGCTCGACGTGCGCGACGACGGCGCCGGGATGGACGACGCCACGATGGCGCGCATCTTCGAGCCGTTCTTCACGACGAAGCCCGTCGGCCAGGGCACGGGCATGGGGCTCGCGCTGGTGCACGGCGTGGTCACCGGCGCGGGCGGCGCGGTCGTCGTCGAGAGCGCGCTCGGACGCGGGAGCACCTTCCACGTGTACCTCCCGCGCCACGAAGGGCACGCCCTCCTCGGCGACGAGCGCGCGCCTTGCGCCGGCGGCGGCCGACGCGTGCTGTTCGTCGACGACGAGAAGCAGGTCTGCGAGGCGGCGCGGCAGATGCTCACGGCGCTCGGCTATCGCGTCGTGACGGCGGCCTCCGGTCGCGAGGGGATCGAGGCGTTCCGGGCCCACGCCGACTTCGACGTCGTCGTGACCGATCTCTCGATGCCCGAGGTCGGGGGGCTCGAGGTACTCGCCGCCGTGCACGCCTCGCACCCGGAGGTGCCCGTGGTGCTGAGCACCGCGTACCCCGACCGGCTGACGAGCGCGCGCGCGACGCAGGCGGGCTTCGCCGACGTGCTGCTCAAGCCCTATCGAAGGAGCGCTCTGGCGCGCGTGCTCTGCCAAGTGCTCCCGCGCGCTCGGCCTTCATCGACGTCGCCGCCTGCGTGACGGCGTCGCTCGCGCGACGGCTGCGCGAGCCGCGCCCGGTGATCGGAAGGTGCTCACTCTGGGCTCGAGGCGCGCGAGCGGGGCTCCGTCGCGCGGGCGCTGGTCGGCGTGGACGTGCTCGCGCCGCGCGTGAGAAGCTCACCTCATGCTCCACCCTCTCCTGTTCGCCGCGCGCCGGTCAGCCCTCGTGCTGGCGCTGCTGTCGGCGTCTCTCCCTTGGGGCTCCGCGCTGCGCGCCGCCGAGCCGTCGGCGGCCGATCGCGCCTCGGCGAAGGACTTCTTGCGCGAGGGGAAGGACCTGCGCGACGCCGGCGATCACGCCGGCGCCCGCAAGAAGTTCGAGGCGGCGTACGCGTTGGTGCCGACGCCGATCACCGGCTCGTTGCTCGCGCGCGAGCTGGTGACGCTCGGCCTCTTGGTCGAAGCGCGCGAGGTGCTGGGCGCGATCGAGCAGATGCCGGCGAAGTCGACCGAGTCGGCGGATGGCCGTCAGGCGCGCGCCGACGCCTCCGCGCTGCTCGCGGAGATCCTGCCGAAGATCCCGGTGCTCGAGGTGCAGCTCGAGGGGGCCGAGGGGAAGGCGGTCGCGCTGAAGATCGACGGAGAAACGGTCCCCGCCGTGGCCGCGCAGCAGGGAATTCGCGTGAACCCCGGCAAGCACGAGGTGATCGCCACCGTCGACGGCAGCGAGCGCGCGCAGACGGTCGACGCGAAGGAGGGGCAGCGCGCGACGGCGCGCTTCGACCTCGCCGTCGTCGTCGCGCCGCCGAAGCCGGCCGAGCCGCCCAAAGAGCCCGCCAAGCCCCCTGCGCCGATCGCGCCCGCGGAGGCGCAGCCGCCGAAGCTCGTGCCGGTGAGGCTAGCGGCGCCCCCCGCGGACACGCCGAGCAGCTCGACGAAGTGGATCGGCGTGGCGGGCGTCGGCGCGGGCGTGGTCGCCATGGGGGTGAGCGGCATTCTCGGGCTGTCGGCGAGGTCGACCTACAACGACGCGACCAGCGCGCACTGCCCGACGGGGCCCTGCGACGCGGCCGGGCAGCAGGGGATCTCGGACGCGCGCAGCCGCGCGTCGACGGCGACGATCGTGTTCGGCGTCGGCGCGCTGCTCGCGGTCGGCGGGGCGGTGCTGTGGCTGACGGCGCCGGGCGCGCAGGAGAGCAAAGTCGGAGTGACGGGCGTGGGCATCGGCGCGAGCGGCGTGACGATCGGCGGGAGATTTTAGGCATGCCGAGGAAGCTCGCGGTGGCGGCGACGGCGTGGGCGGCGATCTCGGGTGTCGGCTGCTCGGCGGTGCTCGGGCTGGATGAGCGGCCGTGGATCGAGGACGCGGGCGACGCCGCGGACGACACCGGCAGCGACAGCGTCGCGGCGGACTCGGGCGGAGACGACTCCGGCGGCGTGGACAGCGCGATCGTCGACAGCTCGGTGGACACGAGCGTGGACAGCGCCGTGGACGAAGGGGTCGACACGACGTTCGGAGACGTGGCCACCGACTCCGGCACGGACGCCGCGGTCGACGCGGCGGACACCGCCGCGGACACGGCGCCCGAGGCCGATTCATGCGCGGCCATCACGTGCAACACGCCCCCGGCGCCGAGCTGCTCAGGCAGCACCCTCACGACCCATGCGTCGAGCGGGACGTGCTCGGGTGGTGCGTGCAGCTACGCGTCGACGACCACCAACTGCACGTTCGGCTGCGCCGCTGGCGCCTGCAACCCGGATGCGTGCGCGGGGATCACCTGCAACTCACCGCCCGCGGCGACGTGCACAAGCTCGACCTCGCTGCGCACCTACGCCGCGGGCGCCTGCTCGAACGGCAGCTGCACCTACGCGCCGAGCGACACGACGTGCGCATACGGGTGCGCGTCGGGCGCGTGCAGCCCGGATCCGTGCGCCGGGGTGACGTGCACCACGCCGCCCGCGTCGACGTGCGCGAGCGGGTCGGTCGTGACCTTCGCCGCGACGGGCACCTGCTCGGGCGGGACGTGCAGCTACGCGCCCACGACGACCGCGTGCCCGAGCGGGCAGACGTGCAGCGGCGGCGCGTGCGTGTCGACGACCACGCCGCCTTCCTGCGTCGGCACGGCCGCCGGCCAGAACAACTGCGGCGCGACGTCGAACGAGAGCTGCTGCACGAGCTTGCTGGTCACGGGCGTCACGACGGCAAGCTACTACCGTAGCTACGACGGCGTGTCGGGGACTTCGTGCGTTACCGCCGACTGCAACAGCAAGTCGTATCCGGCGCAGGTGAGCGACTTCCGTCTCGACAAGTACGAGGTCACGGTCGGTCGCTTCCGCAAGTACGTGGCGGCGGTGGAGGTGGGGTGGACGCCGGGCGCGGGCTCAGGGAAACACGTGCACCTGAATGGCGGACAGGGCCTGTCGGACGGCAGCGGCGGCTATGAGGGCGGCTGGGACACGAGCTGGAACACAGCCACGAACTTCCCGACGGCGTCGGCGACGTGGGATACGAAGCTGAATTGCGATCCGACCTACCAGACCTGGTCGGCCGGCAACGACAACCGGCCGATCAACTGCATCGATTGGTACGACGCTGCGGCGTTCTGCATCTGGGATGGCGGGTTCTTGCCGAGCGAGGCGGAGTGGAACTACGCGGCCTCGGGCGGGACCGAGCAGCGGGTGTATCCGTGGGGCTCGACGGCACCAGGCGCCAACGCGAACCTGGCTATTTATGGGTGCTACTACAACGGCACCGGCAGCTGTACAGGAGTCACAAACATTGCCAATGTCGGCATCGTGCCGGCAGGCAATGGCAAGTACGGCCAATCGGATCTCGCCGGCAATGTCTGGGAGTGGAATTTGGATTGGTGGAACTATCCGTATAGTGTAACTACTTGTACGAACTGCTCCTGCCTTGTGCCCGGCTCCGGCGCGGTGTTCCGCGGCGGCTCGTTCCGCGGAAGCGCGGCGACCCTGCTAGCGGGCTATCGCAACGCCACTGAGCCGGCGTATCAATACAGCATCAACGGCGCCCGGTGCGCGAGGACCCCGTAACTAGATATGGCATGGAGTGTGCTTGATATCCACTGTCCAACTCCCAGTGATCCATGATCTTTAAACCCTTGATCTCTTCGCGGGGAGGAGAGAGGCGTGTGATCACGTGAGCGGCGACGAGCGGCGACCGTCTGCGGTGTCCCGACCGAGCGAAGCGAGGTCGGTCGAAGAATCGCGCGGCGCGCCCCCCGCGTTGGCGGCGGTGCGTATGGAGCCGCAGAAGCACCAGGGCAGGGGGCGGGTCACGGCTCGCCCCCGCGTGGCGCTCCAAAGTCCAGCCTTGCTACCCCTGTGATCGCGTCGGCCCGCGCGGCGCGATCACGAACAGCGCCCGTCGCCGTTGCGGCGGGCCCCCCGCGCCCCGAGCCGCCTCTGCGCCGCCGTTCACGCGGCGACGTACGCGGCCGGGGGCGGGACCTTTTCACAGCCGAAGCCGCGCGAGCTCGCGCGCGCAGAGCGTCCGGGTGTGGCCGTGCGACGCGTGCGCGAGCCAGGCCCGCACGCGCGCCGTGAGGTCCTCCACGTCGATGGCGCCCTGCTCGTAGAGGGCCCGCGCGCTCTTCATGCGCAGCCGGAATCGACGCGGGTTCTCGCTGCGAAGGCGCGCCGAGACGCCGGCGTCCAGACGCTGCAGACCGAAGCCGCCTTCGCGCGGGATGCCGGTCCGAAAGACCGCTGGCGGCCGGTGGAGCTCCCGCGAGACCGGCCCGCCCTCTCCCGTGTCATGCCGCGATCTTCCGCGCGATCGACCACAGTCTGCGGACAGTCACGGTCCTCTCGGGCGGCATGTCGACGGCCTGCGAGGCCAACGTCGCCCTCGCGCCGGCCGCCGAGCCGCCGCTCGCTGCCCCAGCGCGCCGGGCGGAGCGCCGCTGCATGCTGCGATTCCAGGGTGGATCGCACGCTGATGGCGCTCTCTCGGGCGAGGAGGGTGGCGCGCTCGATGGAACGGGACGCCGAGGCGGTCGACGGGGCGCTGCCTGCGCTGCGCGCGCTGCTCGACGAGGCGGCGATCTCCTATGGCGTCGCCGGCGGCGTCGCCGTCGTTCACCACGGCTACGCGCGCATGGTGCGGTGCCGAGGCCGAAGCCGAAGCCGTTGCCGAAGCCGGAGCCGTTGCCGTTGCCGGAGCCGGAGCCGTTGCCGAAGCCGGAGCCGTTGCCGTTGCCGAAGCCGAAGCCGAAGCCGAAGCCGGAGCCGTTGCCGTTGCCGAAGCCGAAGCCGAAGCCGAAGCCGAAGCCGCTGCCGTTGCCGAAGCCGGAGCCGTTGCCGACCGTGGAGCGGCGAGGCGTGCAAGCCGAAATTCGCCTCTCTGCACGCCTTGTTCGCGGCTTCCGTCGGGGTGGAGGCACTCGAGGGATCCGAGCCAGACTCGAGCCTGGGGCAGTACTGCTACGATCGCCCGCGAATGCCTGTCGACGACGATCTCCTCTCGCGCCTGCGTGGCACCCTCGCGAGCACGCCGGCCTCGACGCCGCGGGGGCTGGTGCGCTCGCTCACGGGCTTGGCGGTGCGCGCGGCGCTGCCGGGCGCGCGTGTCGGCGACGTCGCGATCATCGATCGGCCCGCGTCGCGCGGCGGCCCGCTCGACTGCGAGGTGGTCGGCTTCCTCGACGACGGGCGCCCGGGGGGCGAGGTCGTGCTCATGCCGCTCGGCGCGCTCTCGGGGGTCGGGCCGGAGGATCCGGTGCGGCTCGTCGCTTCGGGCGCATCGCTGCGGGTCGACGAGGGGTGGCTCGGGCGCGTGGTCGACGGGCTCGGTCGGCCGATCGACGGGCTCGGGGCGCTGTCGGTCGGGCGCGAGGCGCCGATCGATCGACGCCCGCCGGGGCCGCTCGAGCGCCGGCCGATCGAGCGCGCGCTGCCGACGGGGGTGCGCGCGATCGACGCGCTGCTCACGCTCGCCGAGGGGCAGCGCATCGGCCTCTTCGCCGGCTCGGGCGTCGGCAAGTCGACGCTGCTCGGCGCCATCACGCGCGGCACCACCGCCGACGTGGTCGTCGTCGCGCTGGTCGGCGAGCGCGGACGCGAGGTCTCCGAGTTCCTCGACCACGCGCTCGGGCCGGAGGGGCGGCGCAAGTCGGTCGTCGTCGTGGCGACCAGCGACGCGGCCGCGCTCGAGCGCCTGCGCGCCGCGCAGGTCGCGACCGCGATCGCCGAGCGCTTCCGCGAAGACGGCCGGCGCGTGCTCCTGCTCGTCGACTCGATCACGCGCTACGCCCGCGCGCAGCGCGAGGTGGGGCTGGCCGCCGGCGAGCCTCCCGCGCGTCGTGGCTACCCGCCGAGCGCGTTCGCGATCTTGCCGCGCCTGCTCGAGCGCGCGGGCAACGGCGCGCGCGGCAGCATCACCGCGATCTACACGGTGCTCATCGAAGGGGGCGACATGGAGGAGCCGATCGCCGACGAGGTGCGCGGCATCCTCGACGGCCACATCGTGATGGATCGTGCGATCGCCTCGCGCGGTCGCTACCCCGCGATCGACGTCGCCGCCTCGCTCTCGCGCGTGATGGAGAGCGTCGTCTCGAAGGAGCACGCGGCCGCGGCGCGGCGGCTGCGCGCGCTCGTCGGCGCCTACGAGCAGAAGCGCGACCTGATGGCCATCGGCGCCTACAAGAAGGGGGGCGACGTCGAGCTCGACGACGCCGTCGCGCGCATGCCCAAGATCGAGGCGTTCCTGCGCCAGGATCCGCGCGAGCCCTCGGCGTTCGACGCCGCGGTCGCGCAGCTCGCGGCGCTCGTGAAGTAGCTCGGCTGCGAATGCGGCGCGTTCCGCTCGTGCGTTGCTGCTAACGTCGCGCGCCGTTCGATGCCGACCTGGGCCGGAGACGCCATGGCGCTCGCGTGCGCGCTCGCTTGGGCCGGCGCGATCCTGCTCTTCCGAAGATCGTCCGCGGTCTCGGCGACGGCGCTGAACCTGTTCAAGAACGTCTTCGCGTCGGCGCTCCTGCTCGCGACGATGCTCGCCGTCGGCGTGCGCTTCGATGCGCACCGATCGCTGGTCGACTGGCTCGAGCTCGCGGGGAGCGGCGTGCTCGGGCTCGCCGTCGCTGACTCGCTCTTCTTCGCGGGGCTGCGGCGCATCGACGCTTCGATCGCGGCGGTGGCCGACTGCGCCTACTCGCCGACGGTGCTCCTGCTCTCCGCGCTGTGGCTCGGCGAGGCGATGAGCGCGCGGCTCGTGGTCGGCGCCCCGCTCGTGGTCGCCGGCCTCTTGGTGGTCTCGTGGCAGCGCCCTGGCGCGGCGCGCATCGATCGGCGCGGCGTGGCGCTGGCCGTCGCGGGGGTGATCACGACGGCCTTCGGCGTGGTGCTCGCCAAGCCCGCGCTCGATCGCAGCTCGGTCGTCGAGGCGACGACGATCCGCCTGATTTCGGGCTCGATCGCGCTCTTCGCGTTCGAAGCCGTCAACGGCCGCGCGCGCGAGGCGGCGGCGCTGTTCCGGCCGCAGCGCGTCTGGCGATCGGCCGTGCCGGCGACGTTGCTCGGCACCTACGTCGCGATGCTCCTTTGGCTCGGAGGGATGAAGTACGGCACCGCCTCGCGCGCCGCCCTGCTCAACCAAATGGGCGCGATCTTCGTGCTCGTCCTCTCGCGCCTCGCCGGCGAGCGCGTGCCGCTGCGCCGTTGGGCCGGCGCGTCGATCGCCGTGGCGGGGGTCGTCGTGCTCGTCGCGCGGTGAGCTCGTTCACGACGGCGCCTTGACCTCGAGCGCAATCAGGTTGGAAACGTCGCGCACGGCCGGCTCGGCGCGCGCCCGCGCGTGCGACGAGCTCGGCGTTGCGTACAGTCCTGTCCATGAAGCTCCGGCCGAACTTCGCCCCGCTCGTCGTCGCCGCGATCTCGTACGCCGCGCTCGGTTGCGGCTCTTCGAGCTCCGGCGGCACCGTGCTCTCGCCGGGTGGCAACGGCGACGCGTCGCTCGGCGGGGACGTTGCCTACGACCCCGACTCACAAGGGCTTCAGGGCGTCGACGCGGGTACGAGCAACGCGGCCGACATCTCCGCCGAGGCCTTCTTCGTCAACGATCCGCCCCCCGCCACCTGCGGCGACGCCGGCGTAACCCCCGTGGCGCCCGGCGGCACCGTCGACTGCCCGGACGACAAGAACCTCGAGGGGTGCCCGTGCCCGACCGAAGGGCAGAGCGCGGCCTGCTGGCCCGGCTACCGCAAGAACCGCAACCGCGGCCAGTGCAAGGACGGCACGACGACGTGCGTGAAGAACGGCGAGATCGGCCTCGCGTGGGGGCCCTGCAACGGCTACGTGCTCCCCGATCCGGCGGCGACGGCCGGCGCGGCGGCGTGCCTCTGCTTCAGCGGCGGAACGTGGGCGATCGCGAACCTGGAGCCCTGCTTCTACGGCGCGTCCACCTCCAGCCCTACCGGCGCGGTCTCCACGATCCCGACGTACGACTCGTCGGGCAGCGTCACCGCCATCACGTGCCCGTCGCCCGGCTCCGGCGGCGGCGTCACCGCCCCCTCGACGCCGTGGTCGCACACGACGCTCAAGACCGACTGCGCCGGGCACTTCAGGCTCTGCTACACGCTCAAGGCGGGCGACTCGAAGAACCCGCAGCCGACCGACTGCACCATCACCTCGGTGTGCGCCGAGGGGGACTACACCACCGCGAACGTCGTGCAGCCCTGGCCGGACCTCCCCTCGTGGGTCGCCCCCGACTCGGCGTCGTCGTGCATCCAGCAGTTCAACGCGACGGGGGGCTACGGCGAGATGAGCGTCGTCGGCACCAGCGTCGAGTGCAACGGCGTCAACAAGGTCTTCAACCGCGTGGGCTACTGCTCGTCGGCCTGCACCCAGAACCCCTCCGCGCCCGGGTGCGTCGGCTGCAGCAGCGGCGGCAGCGGCAGCTTCTAGAAGCGGGCCCGCTCGGCGCGCTCCCCGAGGCGGCTCGCTTGGCGAGCCTTCGAGGTCGGCGAGTGCCGCTCGCCGGAGGGGCGAGGCGACGAGGTGCGCCCGTGCGTTGGTGCACGGGCACCTCGTGCTTCCCCCACCACCTCTCAAGGGCGCTTCGCAGGCCCAGCCGTACGTCCTCGTGGCGTGCTTGACGCGGCGAGACTATGGTCCGCCACGGACATGTCGGCTCTTCGTCAGCGGGCGATCGCCGAGCTCGATCGCGGCACGTTCGACGTGCTCGTCATCGGCGGCGGCATCAACGGCGCGGTCTCGGCCGCGTGCTTGTCGGGGCAGGGGGCGCGCGTCGCGCTGATCGACCGCGGTGACTTCGCGTCGTTCACGAGCCAGAGCTCGTCGAACCTCGCGTGGGGCGGCATCAAGTACATGGAGTCGCTCGAGTTCCCGCTGGTGCGGAAGCTCTGCATGAGCCGCAACCGGCTCATCGACGCCTACCCGTCCACGGTCCAGGAGATTCGATTCTTCGCGGTGCACGATCGGGGCTTCCGGCACTCGCTCTTCAAGCTCGTCGTCGGCACGATCCTCTACTGGATCATCGGCAACCTGTTCACCAAGCCGCCGCGCTGGCTGTCGCCCAAGACCATCCAGCGCGAAGAGCCGATCGTCGATCTCGCGCGCAGCGACGGCGGCTTCGAGTACTCGGACGCCTACCTCCACGACAACGACGCGCGCTTCGTCTGGAACTTCGTCAAGAGCGCGATCGGCTTCGGCTGCGCCGCCGCCAACTACGTCGAGGCGCTCGGCTCGACGCGCGGCGCCGACGGGATCTGGTCGACGCGCGTGCGCGACCTGACCACGGGCGAGGAGCGCACCGTGCGCGCGCGCGTGCTCATCAACGCGGCGGGCCCCTTCGTCGACGCGCTCAACGAGCACGACGGCGCGACGACCGAGCATCGCCACGTCTTCTCGAAGGGGATCCACCTCATCGTCCCGAAGCTCACGAAGAGCCGCCGCGTGCTCACCTTCTTCGCCGACGACGGCCGCCTGTTCTTCGTGATCCCGATGGGGGTGCGCACCTGCATCGGCACCACCGACACCCGCGTCGACTCGCCCTACACCGAGGTCACGCCGGACGATCGACGCTTCGTCCTCGACAACATCAACAAGCGCCTGCGGCTCCCCGCGCCGCTCACCGAGCGCGACGTCATCGCCGAGCGTTGCGGCGTGCGGCCGCTGGTCGTCAAGGCCGCGGCGAACGGCCAGAACAAGGACTGGATGCAGATGTCGCGCAAGCACGCGATCGACGTCGATCGCGAGCGCCAGCGCGTGAGCGTCTTCGGCGGCAAGCTCACCGACTGCCTCAACGTCGGCGAGGAGATCGCCGCGATCGTGACCTCGCTCGGCGTCGAGCTCCCGCGGCCCGACGTGCGCTGGTACGGCGAGCCGGGCGAGGAGCGGCGCCTCGAGCTCTTCGCGCGGGCGCGGCGCATCAAGCTCGACGAGCGCACCTCCAAGGCCTCGCCCGAGCCGCTCTCGGCGCGCCTGTGGCGGCGCTACGGCATGGACGCCTTCGCGATGCTCGACGCCATCGCCGCCGACCCGCGGCAGGGCGAGCTCTTGATCGAGGGGGCCGAGTACGTGCGCTGCGAGCTCGTGCACGCGGCCGAGCGCGAGATGATCGTGAAGCTCGACGACTTCCTGCGCCGACGCTCGAAGATCTCGCTGGTGATGACCGACGCGCAGATCCGCCACGCGCCGGGCCTCGAGGAGGCCGCCCGGATCCTCTTCGGCGACCGCGCCGACGCGCGCCTTCGCGAGCATTTCCGCGAGGACGCGAGCGGGGCCGAGTCCTTGGCTTCGTGAGCGAGGGAGCAACCGGAAGGCGAGAAGGCGAGAACGGGAGTCGCGGTCTTGCCCTCGTAGGGCGTCCGCAGGAGGCGCGTGAGGTCGCGCGCTCTTTGGTGCGTTGGGGGAGCACGAGGGGGAGCGGCGCTCGCTCCCCCTCGTAGGGCGTCCGCAG
>JAJXTK010000674.1 GCA_021783935.1 Myxococcales bacterium
CCGTGGACGCCGAGCCTATCGCTGAGCGCGACGGGGGCGACGCCGGTGAGGCCGGGCGCCTTCGAGACCTTCTCGTCGAGGTCCTCGCGGTGCGGCGTCGTCACGAGATCGACGATGCCGAGCGCCATGGGCAGGGCGAAGCCGAGGAGCACCGGCCCCTCCCACTTGGTCGCGTCGTTGTTCCCCCAGTCGACGACGGACGCCACGAGCAGCGAGGCGGAGCGCAGCCCGGTGTAGAGCAGCGCCTTGCCGTAGTCGCCGACGACGAAGCGCGGCACGCTCGGCGTGACGGACATGATGACGCCGTAGGTGACGAGCGAGCCGGTCGTGCTCTTGTTGGCGCAGTTGTTGAACGACGGGTCGCACGTGCTCTTCTCGGCCCAGTCCACGATGTACGCGATGCCGCTGATCATCGAGCCGACCCCCCAGACCACCGACGACGCGATGAGCGCGCCGGCGCGCTCGGGGTCGCGCTCGTAGCGAGGCTTGTAAGGGTACTTCGAGCTCGGCGCGGAGTAGGGCTGATAGGGGGCGTACTGCGGGCACGGCTCGCCGCTCGGCGTGACGTAGGTCGGCGCGCCGTTGACGATCACCTGCGAGCATTGCGAGGCGACGACGCTGCCGCCGCCGGGGGTCGGCGCGACGACGGTGACGCCGCCGCTCCCTGGGGGCGCGTTGATCACGGTGCCGCCGGTCAGATCCCCGGGCGCGGGCGACGCGGGCGGCTCGGGGACGCGATCCTGGGCCGAGGCGAGCGAGGTCGAGCCGAGGAGCGCAGCCACGCACGCGGCGCCGAGCAACGAGAGCTTCTTCATGACCGATGGGCCTCCCTACAGAGCTCGCGCCCCCTTCAAGGTCCGGGCCACGTCGAGCCGCCCCGTGATTGTCTCTCAAAAACACGCAAATCACAGCACGCAAAGCTGCGCCGACAAGGGCGCCCGCGTCACGGTCGACGCCGGGCGTGACCTTCGGTTCTCGTGGAGGGGCGGCACACTCCGGCCTATCGAACGCCGCGAGGAGGTCGTGACCGCGCCGCGCCGTGCTAGGTGCATGGCACCTCGTGCTCCCGGCGGGTCTGCTGCGCCGGCGACGTCGTCGGGAGCCGTGGCAGGCCGTCGAGTCTCCCCAGAACTGACCGACCCTCTCCGGCGCCATTCCACGTTTGCCCGCGCGATCGGCACGGCCTGCTGTCCGTCACGGCACCGCAGGCCGTCTCTCAACCGCCTGTCAGGCCAGGAGGCCCCGTGTCCCCGTTTCGAGCCCGTCGTGAGCGACTCCTCGAGGCGATCGGCCCGCGCACCGCGGCCGTCTTCGTCGCGACCGCGAACGCGATCCGCAACAACGACGTCGAGCACGACTTCCGCCAAGACTCGGACCTCTTCTACCTGACCGGCTTCGACGAGCCCGACGCGGTCGTCGTGCTCACGCAGCGGGCGAAGCTGAAGCTCGACGACAAGGACGTCGAGCCGCGGCTCACGATGTTCGTGCGCGTGCGCGACCCCGAGCGCGAGGTCTGGGACGGCTACCGCGTGGGCGTCGAGGGGGCGCGCGAGCAGTTCGGCGCCGACCTCGCGTTCCCGATCGAGGAGCTCGGCAAGCGGCTGCCGGAGCTCCTGCTCGGCCATGACGCGCTCGTCTACCGGTGGGGCAACAAGGCGTTCGACGACAAGCTGTTCGTGGCGATCCAAGGGGCGCGGCGCACGGCGGGGCGCAGCGGCGCGCGCGCGCCCACCCGCATGTTCGACCCGGTCGAGACGCTCCACGAGCAGCGGCTGCGCAAGTCCGAGGACGAGCTCGCGCACATGCGCGCCGCGTGCGCGATCACCGCCGAGGCGCACGCCAAGGCGATGGCGATCGCGGCGCCCGGTCGCTACGAGCACGAGATCGAGGCGGTGCTCCTCGAGACGTTCCGCAGGCGCGGCGCCGAGCGCGCGGCGTACGGCTCGATCGTCGGCAGCGGCCCGAACGGGACGATCCTCCACTACCGCAAGAACGACCGGCGCCTCGAGGACGGCGACCTCGTGCTGATCGACGCCGGCTGCGAGCTCGCCTACTACGCGAGCGACGTCACGCGGACCTTCCCCGCGAACGGGAGGTTCACCGACGTGCAGCGCGCCGCCTACGAGGTGGTGCTCGAGGCCGAGCTCGCGGCGATCGAGCTGGTGAAGCCGGGGGTGACGCAGGGGCAGCTGCATCAGCGCGCCGTGGAGGTGCTCACGCGGGGGCTCGTGAAGCTCGGCGCGCTCGAGGGGGACGTCGAAGGGCTCGTGAAGAGCGAGGCGTACAAGCCCTTCTACATGCACAAGACGGGGCACTGGCTCGGCATGGACGTGCACGACGTCGGCGCCTACTTCGCCCCCAAGCGCGGCGACGACGGCGTCGTCGGCGACGAGCTCGCGCAGCGGCCCCTCGAGCCCGGCATGGTGATCACGATCGAGCCTGGCCTCTACTTCGGCATTGGCGCCGACAAGGCGAAGCCGGGCGAGAAGGGGGTCAAGGACTGGTCGCACCTGCGCGGCATCGGCATCCGCATCGAGGACGACATCCTGGTGACCCCCGACGGCCACGAGAACCTCACGCGCGCGATCCCGAAGAGCGTCGCGGAGGTCGAGGCGGCCTGCCGGGGTTGAGCGCCCCGGCGGCGAGCCTCAGCGCGCACGCGCCTTCCAGCGCCGCGCGATCGGGTACGCCGCGAGCCCGCACGCGGCCGCGATGACGGGCGCGACGACAGCGGCGCCGAGGCACCAGAAGCCGAGGACGTGCCGCAGCTGATCGATCTTCTGCGCCGCGTCGCCCGTCCAGCACGGCGGCTCGTGCCCGAGCAGGCGCGCGCCGAGGCGCACTTCGAACGCCCAAATCGGGATCACGAGCGGCACGAACAACAGGTGCGACGCCAAGATCGCCGTCAGCCGGTTGAGCCTCGTGACCCACGCGGCCGCGATGGCGAGCGGCGCGCGCACCCCCCAGAACGGCCCGGCGCTGATGAACGCGCCGAGCGCGACCGCGAAGGCGAAGCGCTGCGGGGTCGCGTTCTCGGTGAGCGCGCGACGCCACATCGCGCGTACCCGCGAGAGCCAGCGCTGTAGCCGATTCATGCGCTCACTTGCCCCGCTCGCGCCTCTTCGCGGCGAGATCGGCGATCGAGCCGGCCTTCGCCTCCTCCACGCGCGGCGCCGGGCGCGCGCCCCCCTTCACGATCACCGGGGCCGTCGACGCGCTCGCCTTCGGCGCCGACTCCTTGCGACGGTGCGCCATGGTCGCCGCGACCCCCGTGACCGCGCCGACGGGATCGACGCTCGTGCGCTCGACGCGGGCCGGCGCGCGCATGGCCGAGAGATCGACCGTCTCTCGACGCCTCGACGACGGCGGCTTGGCGATGGGCGCGGGCGCGGTAGGCGCGACGCCCGGGCGCGGCGCCTCGAGGCGCGCGGCGGGCGCCGAGGCA
>JAJXTK010000675.1 GCA_021783935.1 Myxococcales bacterium
CCGGCGCTCGCGCTGCGGCGGCGGCGGCGGCGCGCTGCGCATCTCGTCGGCCGCCAGCATCGTCATCAACGGCGAGGTGCTCGCCAACGGCGGCCCCGGCGGCGACGCGTACATCGGCAACGGCTCCAACGCGAACTGCGATCCGCAGCCCGGCGCCGCTGGCGGCGGCGGCTCGGGCGGCGTGATCTACCTGCAGGCGCCGAGCCTCACGGTCGGCACCTCGGCCACCGTGTCGGCGGCGGGCGGCCCCGGCGGCGTGGGGAGCCTCTTCGCGACGGGGGGCGCCGGCGGCGACGGCGGGCTCGGTCGCATCCGCATCTCGGCGACGAGCTCGAGCTGCTCGCTGCTGGGCACGTTCGACCCGCCGCTCGCGAGCTCGTGCGCGCCGACGCCGAGCGGAAAGCCGGGCTATGCGTACGTCGGCGCGTATCCGAATTGAGCCACGATCGCCGCGCCCCTCGCCCGCCTGCAGATGCGTCGCGGGGCCCCGCCGTCGAGCCACGCGCCGCCGTGGTCTGCGGCGAGGACTGCTCGTGGATCCTCGGCGGCGGCGACGCATCTAGCCCCGTGCTCTCGGCGAGGCGCGCGCGATGAAGCCCCACGATCGCTGGGTCGGGTGCGTCCTCGGCGAGCGCTACCGCCTCGAGCGGCTGCTCGCCCGCGGCGGGATGGGGCGCGTCTACGAGGCGGTCGACCTGGCCGCCGAGCGCCACGTCGCCCTCAAGCTCCTCGAGCCGTCGCCCGGCGAGTGGCGCAGCCGCGTGCGGCGCTTCCTGCGTGAGGCCCGCACCGCTGCGTTGGTCGAGCACCCGAACATCGTCGCGATCTACGAGACCGGGGAGGACGAGCAGACCGGCGCGCTGTTCATCGTGCAGGAGCTGCTGCGCGGGCGCGACCTGCGCCAGGAGCTCGAGGCGCGGCCGCACGGCCGACTGCCGTCCGAGGAGGCGGTCTCGCTGCTGCTGCCCGTCGCGGAGGCGCTCGAGGCCGCCCACGCGCTCGGCGTCGTGCATCGCGACGTCACCCCGTCGAACGTCTTCTTGGCCTCCAAGCGCGACGGCGTCGTCCCCAAGCTCATCGACTTCGGCCTGTCGAAGCTGTTGCCGCCCCGCCGGCCGGAGGTGGAGTCGACCCAGCGCCGCGGGCCGATGGGCACCTTCGCGTTCATGGCGCCCGAGCAGGCGCTCGGCGTGCTCGATCTCGACGATCGCGTCGACGTCTGGTCGTTCGGCGCGGTGTTCTACCGGTGCCTCACGGGCACGGTGCCGTACGCCGCGGCCGACATGAAGGAGATGGTCCGCACCCTCGCGCACGATCGCCCGGTGCCGGTCGACGAGCGCGCCGACGACGTGCCGACCGAGCTCGCGACGATCATCCACCGCGCGCTCGACCCCGATCGCGATCGGCGCCCTTCGATGCGCGAGCTCGTCGAGGCGCTGCGCGAGTACAAGCAGGGGCGCGAGGCGGACGTCAGCGGGCCGCCGTCTTCGATGTACCGCTCGTCGCTCGAGGTGACCGGCCGCGGCCGCGCCCTGACGCCGACCGGTCCGCGGCGCGCCGCCTTCAGCCTGCGACCGCCCGCCTTCGGCGAGGCCCCCGTGCTGCGTCTCCCCTGGGCGCCACCGAAGCCCGGGCTGCTCACCTCGCCGCCGCCGTCGGTGCGTCGCCACCCGCTGCCTGCCCGCATGCGGTTCGGCACCGTCGCGCCGCCCGAGTCGAAGGCCCGCGCGACGCTCGAGGAGATGGCCCAGCGCGCGCGTCGCTTCGTGAAGATCGTGACGATGCCGACGTGGCCGCAGCTGGTCGACGCGCTGCACGAGGGGGAGCTCGATCTCGCGTGGATGGTGCCGGTCGCCTACGCGCGCGCCGCCCGCAGCGGCGCCGCCCGCCTGATGCTCACGGTCGAGCGCGACGGTCGCCGCTCGCAGTCGGTCGCGATCCTCTGCCGCGAAGAGGACGGCCCGATCGAGCTCGGCGCGCTGCCGGGGCTGCGCGCGGTCTGGGTCGATCCGTGGTCGGCCGCCGGCTACCTCATCCCGCGCCGCATGATTCGCGTCGCCGGCATCGAGCCCGATCGGGCGCTGATGGCGCAGTCGTTCGTCGGCTCGTTCGCCGAGGTCGCGCGGGCCGTCGCCACCGGGGGAGCGGACATCGGCGCCATCGCGTGCCGCCTGGTCGACGAGCGCATCGAGGCGCCGGAGCTCGAGGCCGAGCCGGCGCTCCGCGTGTTCGCGGTCAGCACGACCCCGGTGCCGGGCGACGCGATCTGCGCCTCGCCGGCCCTGTCGACGGACGACGCCGCCGAGGCGGTGCGCCGGCTCATCGAGATCACCGCTGAGCCTCGCCTCATGTCGTTCTTCCGCGCGCTGATCGGCGGCGATCGGCTCGTCGCGGCCAACCGTTCGCGCTACGCGGCGCTCGAGGCGGTGCTCGCCGAGGATCTCCAGGGGCGCTGAGCGTCGCGGAGCTCCGGGCCGTCGCCCCGTCCCCGGTCGATCCGCGAATGGAGCCCGCGAGGGTCATGGACCGTGTTGTGGCGATCCATGGATCGTCTTGATCGTGTGAAGACACCGCGCATCATAGGCGATACGATCCATGCTGGTGCTTTGGCGGATCGCATCATGGTGGTTGATGGATTGAACGTGTTCGTGTAGGTGATTTCTATGATCCGAGCGCAGGTCGCGTTCCCTTGGCTGGTCGATCCTGCTGCGTCCGCATCGGTCCCGGCTTCGGTGGACCTACGCTTGGCCAAGCGTGGGCGCCGCGAACCGCTCGGCGCGCTGCTCGAGCAGGCCCGCTACAGCATCGGCCTCGCCCGCAAGCACGCCGCCCCCCTCGCGAAGTCGGGCTGGCCGCGCGCGCGCACCGACGGGCTCGAGGCCGACGTCGTGCGCCTCGAGGCGGTCACGGCGACCCACGCCGACAAGCGATCCTCGACGCGCGCCAAGGCGGCCTCCGAGCAGAAGGCCATCGACGAGGTGAAGCGCTTCGTGCGCGTGCTGCGCGCCGCGCTGCCCATGGTGCTGCGCGAGGTCGGCCCCTCCGCCGTCGAGCCGGCCGCGTTCCGCATCGGCGGCGAGCTGCGGCGCTCGGTCGGGCGCATGCGCGCCTACCTCGAGTCGCTCGACGCCGGGGTCAAGAAGCTCGACCCGCAGCTCGCGCCGTACTTCGGCGGCAAGCGCCCCTCGGTGCTGCTCGCGAAGCTGCGCGCCGGGCTCGACGAGGCCGACGCCGCGCACGAGCAAGAGCGCGAGGCCCGCAAGCCAGTGACCTGGCAGGCCTACGAGGCGCGCGGGCGCGTCATCCAGTCGATCGAGGACCTGCACCGCGTCGCGCGCATCGCCTTCGATCAGAACCCCTCGGTGCGCGCGAGCTTCCACAAGAAGATCCTCGACGACGCGCGCCGTCGGAGGCCCAAGCAGGAGGCGTGATCGCCGTGGCGTC
>JAJXTK010000676.1 GCA_021783935.1 Myxococcales bacterium
CGCAGATGAAGCGCACCGAGCTCATGCCGAAGCCGTGCGTCTCGATGGCCTTGTGGGCCGCGGCGATCACCTGGGGGTGCGACGAGAGCCCGAGGTAGTTGTTCGCGCAGAAGTTGAGGACGTCGGCGCCGCCTTGCACGCCGATCTTCGCGGCCTGCGGCGTGGTGATGATCCGCTCCGACTTGTAGAGGCCCGCCTCCCGGATCTCGGAGAGGGTCTTGGCGTAGATGTCCTTGGCGCGGCCGTACATGGTGGCGCGCAGCCTAATACTTCGCGCAGCAAGTCCGTACACCGATCCGCGGCCGTTGGCGGGTGCGCTCCGCAGGCGGTGCTCTCCGGTCGTCGACGACGGCTTGGCGGTGCCGCGCACCCACCGAGCGGTGCGCAGACCCTTTCTTTCCAAGGCCCGCTAGCGGCGGCATCCCACGAGGCGGCTCGGACGGCCGAGCTCCGCCACGTGCCCGGCGCCCGGCGCGGTCGGTGCCCCCTCACGGCATGCACGCCGCGCTTGCCGCACCGCGCAGCGTGATCCCCCTCGCGCCGCGCGCCGTAGCCGGACTAGCGTCCGCCGCATGGCCAAGCCCGTCGTCCTCGTCACCGGCGCGAATGGTGAAATCGGTCGCTCGCTGCTCCAGCGGCTCTACGCCGACGGGCGCTATCGGGTCGTCACGGTCGATCTCACGCCGCTCCCCGAGAAGTACCGCGGCTACTGCCTCGAGACGTACGCGGGCAACATCATGGACCGCTACCTGCTCGACCAGGTCGCGGCTCACCACGAGATCGAGGTGATCTTCCACCTCGCCGCGCTGCTCTCGACGCGCGGCGAGCGCGACCCCGAGCTCGCGCACCAGGTCAACGTGGAGGGCACGCTCCACCTCTTGCGCGTCGCGCAGAACCAGTCGCAGCGCCTCGGCCGCGCGGTGCGCTTCCTCTTCCCGAGCTCGATCGCGGTCTACGGGCTGCCGAGCGTCGCCGACAAGCAGCGCGCCGGGCGCGTGCAGGAAGAGGCGTGGAACGTCCCGATCACGATGTACGGCTGCAACAAGCTCTACTGCGAGCACCTCGGCCGCTACTTCACGACCAACTACCGGCAGCTCGGCGCGCTGGCGACGGCCGCGCGCCTCGATTTCCGGTCGATTCGCTTCCCGGGCCTCATCTCCGCCGAGACGGTGCCGACCGGCGGCACGAGCGACTTCGGCCCCGAGATGCTGCACGCCGCCGCCAAGGGGGAGCGCTACAGCTGCTTCGTCGGCCCCGAGGCGCGCATCCCGTTCATGGCGATGCCCGACGCGGTGCAGGCGCTCACGCAGCTGCTCGACGCCGATCGCGAGCGGCTCACGCAGACCGTCTACAACGTCGGCGCCTTCAGCCCCTCGGCCGCCGAGATCGCGGCGCGCGTGCGCAAGGCCTACCCGAACGCGCAGATCGACTACGCGCCCGACCCGGTGCGCGCCAAGATCGTCGACTCGTGGCCCGAGGACGTCGACGACTCGCGCGCGCGTCAAGATTGGGGGTGGGCGCCGGCGTACGACTTCGAGCGCGCCATGGAGGAGTACCTGCTCCCGAACGTGCGCGAACGCTACGCCAACCAACGCCCGAGCGGGCATCCTTGACCGCGCGCGGCATCGCACCCTGTGCGACGTGACGATGCGCACTGCGCAACGCAGTTGAACGATCGCCCGCGAGGCGGAACGATGAGCGCGTGCTCACCCCCCCCCGCTCGGTTTCCCTTCGCGCCCTCGTCCCGCACGCCACCTTCGCGCTGACGCTCGCCGCCGCGGCCTGCTCCGCGGGCAAGACCAACGACACCAACAACGGCGCCCCCACCGACGCGTCTGCGGGCGACGGCGCGATCCACACCGACGGCGGGTTCGCGGCCGATCTCGGCGTCGACGAGGGCGCCGACACGTACACGTACGCCCCGCCCACGCCGCAGACGGTGATCACCGCCGGCACGCCGAGCGACGCGCCGACGAAGTTCGGCGGCACCGCCTCCTCGGACGCCGGAAACGCTCCTTCGATCGTCTACCCGGCCGATGGCGCGCTCATCCCGCCCAACATGGGCACGCTCGAATTCCACTTCCTGCCCGGCACCGGCAACACGCTGTTCGAGATCGCCTTCGAGAGCCCGAACATCGACCTCAAGGTCTACACGACGTGCACGCCCGTCGGCGCCGGCTGCGTCTTCTCGCCCGACGCCGCCGCGTGGTCGAAGCTCACCAGCGCGACGCGCGGGGCATCGATGATCACGTGGACCGTGCGCGGCTCCGACGGCACCGCCGGGGGGGCCGTGGGCGCCTCGGCGTCGCAGAAGATCGGCTTCGCCGCCGAGGACATCAAGGGGGGGCTCTACTACTGGAACGCCGGCGCCGGCGCGACGATGCGCTACGAATTCGGCGTCAGCGGCAAGAACGGCGAGATGTACTTGAACGCGATGACCGCGGGCGTGCCGACCTGCATCGGCTGCCACGAGCTCTCGCGCAAAGGGGACAAGATCGTCGAGGGGTACTCGATCCCGATGCCGACCGGCTTCAACGTCTACGACGTCGCGACGCGCACCCCGACGATCCAGAAGCAGGGCACGGGGAACTTCTTCGCCTGGGCGCCTGACGGCACCAAGCTCCTCGCGTCGACCGGGAGCACCATGGTGCTGCTCGACGGCACCAGCGGCGCTGCGCTCCCGGGAGGCGCCAACCAGGCGACGATGCCGACGTGGTCCCCCGACGGCTCGACGATCGTCTACGTGCGCGAGACCGCCGGGCAGATTCCGGTGGGTAGCCCCGGCGTCTCGCAGGGGCAGCTCATGACGCTGAGCTGGAACGGCTCGACGCTCCTCACGGGCAAGACGCTGGTGCCGTACGCAGGACAGAACAACTACTACCCGGCCTTCGCGCCCGACTCGCAGCTCGTCGCCTTCAACCGGTCCAGCCAGAATTCGTACGACGCCCCCGACGCGCAGGTGTGGGTCGTGAAGGCCGACGGCTCCGGGGCGCCGCTCCAGCTGTCGAACGCCTCGCCGAGCGGGGGCCGCGGCGACTCGTGGCCGAAGTGGACGCCGACGGTGCAGCAGTACCAGGGGCACCCGCTCTTCTGGATCACCTTCTCGAGCCGCCGCGCCTACGGCCTGCGCCTGAACACCGCGGCGCCGACCTCGTCGACCCCGGGCACCGCGCAGATCTGGATGGCCGCGGTCGACCCGACCCTCGTCGCGCAGGGGAAGGACCCGAGCTTCCCCGCCTTCTGGCTCCCCTTCCAGGACACCGGCAGCGGCAACCACATCGCGCAGTGGGTGCTCACCGTCGCGCGCAAGCCGTGCAAGACGGCCGCCGACTGCAACGGCGGCGAGACCTGCGCGAACAGCCTCTGCGTGCCGGCTATTCAGTAACGGGCGTCCTGCGGACGCCCTACGAGGGGGAGCTAGCGCCGCTCCCCCTCGTGCTC
>JAJXTK010000677.1 GCA_021783935.1 Myxococcales bacterium
CCTCGATGCACTCGCGGTTGCGATCGTAGCTCTCGCAGGTCGGACCCTTGGCGCCGAGGTCGACGCCGAGCTCGCGCCTGGCGAAGCGCGCGCCCGCGAGCAGCGCGAGGAAGGTGTCGCGCTTGCAGCAGCGCGGGCCGTCGGTGCGACCGATGATCGCGAGCGCCTCGGCGGTCATGCGGTTGGCGAGCCCGCGCGCCTTGCCGTCGAGCGGCGTCGAGCCGGTGACGAGCGCTACGAACGTGCCGGTGCCGATGCCCGCGCCGCACGCCCCCTGGTAGCCGCAGAAGCCGCCGAGCACGCTCGACGACCGCTTGCGCGCCTCCCTCACGAGCGCGCCCTTTCTGTCGGGCTCGCCGCGCGCGTTGCAGAACGCGGCCACGAGCGCCGCCGGCACGAGGAAGTGGTGCTCGGGGCCGTGCATCTTCACGGCCGGGTGGCGCAAGAGCGCGAGGGCGATGCCGACCGGATCGGTGTCGCTCGTGTGGGCGCAGAAGGTCTCGATGACGTCGCCGGCCGAGGCGCCGTGGCAGGCGTCGCAGACGAAATGGCCGTTCGCGCAGCGCGCGCGGCTCTGGCTCGCCGCGCCGCACGAGAGGCACGTCATCGGCTCGGCCTCGGCGAGATAGACGAGCTCGGCGCCGCACAGCAGGCAGTCGACCTGATGCAGCAGGGGGAGCGATTTGTCGTCGAGCTTCGCCATGGGTGCCGTGCGCCAAACGCCTCTCTCCCACGAACGGCGCGCCGAGACCATGCTCCCCCCGCGTAGCCTCGCGCGCGCTCGCTCGCGCTAGCGGGCTGCGGAGCCTCGCCGATGCCGGCCGCTCCTCGCCCGTGTCATGCCGCGATGTCCCGCGCGATTGACCGCAGCCTGCTGACGGTCACGGCTTGCGCAGGCCGCCCATCAACGGCCTGCTAGCGCGCGAAGGTCAGCACGCGCACGAGCGCCACGAAGGCGGCGAGGCCCGCCGCGACGAGCCCCGCGCCGGCCGCGACGCCGAGCGCGCGCGACTGCGTCCAGATCGCGACGGCGCCGACGATCGTGGCCCCCACGTGCGCCACGAGCCCGAGGCGCGCGCGCGCGTCGGGCAACAGCTCGCGCATCGACGGCACCGCGACCTCGCCGACGCGGCCCGAGTAGCGGTGGAACCAGACGAGGAACGGCACGATGCGCGTCGACATCCCGTGCACGATCACGCTCGACCAGCCGACCAGCGCGAGCCAGCCGAAGAGCACGACCCAGCGCGGATCGTCGCCGAAGAAGCCGAGCGCGCCCACGACGAGCGTGAGCGGCGCGATGGCCATCGCGGCCTGCCAGAAGCGCAGGCTCTCGCCGACGCGGCGCCGGCGACGCTTGGCCAGGCGGGCGAGGGTCACGGCGGGGTGGACGACGAACACCGCCAGCGCGGCCGGCGCGAGGGCGACGCCGAGGGCGAGCCGAGACGAGGTGAAGAAGAGGGCGCCGGGCGTGGCGAGCGTGGAGGCGCCGAGCGCGACGAGCGAGCCGACGCGCGACCAGCGTGGGTAGGGCTCGGTCAGGTAGAACATCGGCACGACCTGCCACGAGATCGGCACGATGAGCCCGCCGACAAAGAGCACGATCCCGAAGCCCACGTGCGCGAGGTGCACGCGCAGCAAGTCGCGCAGGTAGGCGTGCCCCGCGCGGCCGAGGGCCATCCAGACGCCGAGGCTCACGACGCCGACGAGCGCGAGGGCGACGAGCCGCATCCCCGGGACGGTGTCGAGCTCGGCGCGCGCGCGCAGCGCCGCGATGGCCATCGGCACGAGGAACGCGACGAACGCGGCCGTGAGCAGCGCCGCCGCGAGCTCGAAGGCGAGCGTCTCGCCGCTCAAGAAGCCGACGACGAGCGCGGCGCTGCCGGCGGTCAGCATGGCGTGGACGGCGTGCGCGAGCCGCACCGCGGGGACCTTCGCCCCCGCGACGACGGGGAGCATCTGGTAGAGCGCGCCGAGCATGGTCATGGCGAGGTAGCCGAGCGTGGCGAGGTGCACCGCCGCGGCCGCGCTCGGGGCCCAGCGCGTCGCGAAGGCGGTCGAGCTGTCGAGCGCGATGACGAGCCCCCCCGCGGCGAGCGAGAGCGGCGCCGTGAGGAAGAAGCTCATCGGGATCGAGAGCGGCGGCGCCTGCTCGAGCGAGAGGCCGCGCATGCCAGGGTCCAAGCTCATGGCGCCCCCCACTCTGCTCGCCGCGCTCGCGGACCGCGACTGACGTTCGTCATGGCCTCCAAATCCTCCCCGGCGGCATGCTGCTCGACATGAACGCAACCCCCGACCCGCGCACGGGCCCGAACCTATTTTTTGCGAGCGATCATCGTCGCTGCGACGAGCTTTGGACGAAGGTCGAGGCGGCGGCGGACACGGCGGACGTCGGCGCGGCGGCGCTCGCGTTCTCGGTGTTCGACGCGGCGATGCGCCAGCACCTCGGGCTCGAAGAGGAGATCCTCTTCCCCGCGCTCGAGGACGCGACCGGCATGCGCATGGGCCCGACGCAGGTGATGCGCATGGAGCACCAGCAGATGCGCGGCGTGCTCGACGCGATGGCGCGCGCGATCCAGGGCGGCGACGTCGACGGCCTGCTCGACCACGGCGACACGTTGATGATGCTGACCCAGCAGCACAACGTGAAGGAGGAGGGGATCCTCTACCCGATGGCCGAGCGCGCGTTCGCGGGGCCGGCGTGGGGGGAGCTCGCCGAGAAGATCGCGCGGCAGTACGTCGGCTGACCGGGGGCCGCCTTCGCGCGCCTTCGACCGGCGACCGCCGCTGTCTCGGGACGCGGCTTCGCAGAGAGCTGGTCGTCCGCTCACCGCGGGCACGCGGCGCCCGCCCGCAGACACGCCGCGCGCCGCTCCTGCCCCTCGGCGAGCGCGCGCAGGAGCCACGGCGTCGCGCGCGCGCGCCACGCCTCGTCCGCGAACAGGTCGCGCGCCTCGTGCGGATCGGTTGCGAGGTCGAAGATCTGCACGTGCGCCACGTCGGACGAGACGATGACCTTCACGCGGTCGTGCACGAGGTAGACGCCGTCGAGCGCCCACTGCCGATAGGCGCAGGTGCTCTGGCCGCGCACCTCGTCGTCGCCGCTCGGGGCGCGAAGCAGGCTCTGGCCCGCGAGCGCAGGCGCCCCTTCGAGCGCGAGCGCGTCGACCACGGTCGGCAGCACGTCGAGGTTCTGCACGCCGCGCCCCGCCCACGCGTCGAGCGCGCGGGCCCAGTCGGGGTGCCCTCGCTCGAGCGCTGGCGGCAGCCGGATCCACAGCGGCACGCGCACGCACTCCTCGTAGTAGTTGCCCACGCGATCGGTCGGGTGGTGCGGGCCGATGATCTCGCCGTGATCGGAGGTCGCGATCACGATCGTCGTCTCGGCGAGGCCGAGCCGGTCGAGCGCGTTGATGAGGCGCTCCTCGAGCCGATCGAGATC
>JAJXTK010000678.1 GCA_021783935.1 Myxococcales bacterium
CTCGCTCGCTCATGCAGGTGGTGGGCGCGGGGCGATCCATGGCGGGGCCTCCTTCTGGGGCGAAGGAGGTCCCACCATGGCTCGCATCTCTCTTCCTCATCACTCGTTGCAGGTCTGGCATCTCTCGATGGAGCTCGTTCGGCTCGTCGGCTCCATCACGGTGCGTGACATCGACAATCGCAATCAGGCGCGCGAGGCGGCGTCCTCGTGCGCGCGCAACATCGCGGAGGGCGCGGCGCGCTCGGGGGCTCGCGACAAGGCGCGCGTGTACGCGATCGCCCGCGGCGAGGCGGTCGAGTGCGTGGCGGCGATCGAGATCGCGGGCGCGATGGGCGCGTGCGCGAGCGACGACGTCGCGCGCGTGATCGAGCTCGGCGGGCGGGTGAGCGCGATGCTGTCGCGGCTGGCGTAGCCGCGGGCGGTCGCAGCCGGCGTCGCCAACGGCGCCGGTTGCGGCTGCGGGTGCGGGTGCGGGTGCGGGTGCGGGTGCGGGTGCGGGTGCGGGTGCGGCGTCGGCTCCGGCCTCGGCATCGGCTCCGGCTCCGGCTTCGGCCTCGGCCTCGGCTCCGGCTCCGGCTCCGGCCTCGGCTCCGGCTCCGGCTCCGGCTCCGGCTCCGGCCTCGGCATCGGCTCCGGCGTCGGCAGCGGCCTCGGCCTCGGCTCCGGCACCGGCCTCGGCACCGGCACCGGCACCGGCCTCGGCTCCGGTGCGCCTCGCGTTCGGGCTACGCCGCTCGCTCCAGCATCTCGCGCAGCGCGCGCTTGTCGCGCTCCTCGATGCCGACGAAGCGCAACGCCTGGCGGCCGTCGTCGCTCCAGACCTGTTTGGCCCAAAGCCACACGCGCTTCGGCGCCTCGACCGACTCGGGCTCGAGCAGCCCGATCTCGACCGGGTAGAACTCGCGCTCGACCTTCGGCTCGTTGAGGCGCGCGAGCAACAGCCCCCCTTCGGACACGTCGAGGATGCGGCAGAGGTGCGGGTAGCCGTCGATGTACTTGTTGAACAGCAGATCGACGCGCTGACGGGGGCTCTGGCGACGGTCCTCGTGCATGGGTCGACCGTAACGTGCGTGAAGGTGCGAGGGGCAACTTCGCGGCCGGCCGGCGCGCTACCCTGCCAGCCGGTCCCGCCATGTTCGCGCTCCTGTCGCTCCGCGCGCTCTGGCTCGGGGCCGCCGCACTGCCGCTCGTGCTGCTCTACGTCTTCAAGACGAGGCGGCGGCGCGTGGTGGTCTCGAGCGCGGCGATGTTCGCGGTGGCCCGGCGAGAGGCGGCCGCGCGCGACCCGTGGAAGAAGCTCGTGCCCGAGCTCGCGCTGCTGCTCCAACTGCTCGCGCTCGCCGCGCTGGTCATCGCGTTCGCGCGGCCGGCGGCCAAGGGGGGGGCGCTCGACGCCGACGCCATCGTGATCGTGATCGATCGCTCGGCGTCCATGGGCACGCGCGTGAGCCCCACGCGCGACGACAAGGCGAAGCCGCCGACGCGGATCACCCGCGCGCGCGAGCAGGCGCTCGCGACCCTCGACGCGCTCGGCGTCGGTGGCGAGGCCGCCGTGGTGGTCGCCGGCCGCGATGCGCGCGTCCTCGCGCCGCTCGCGAGGCCCAATCGCGCGATGCGCGAGGCAGTCCGCACGATCGACGCGGGGCTCATCGAGGGGGACCTCGAGCCGGCGCTCGGCCTCGCGCGCGATCTGCTGCGCGCGCGCACCGGCAAGCGGCGCGTGATCGTCTTCACCGACGGCGCGCTCGCGCGCACGCCGACGTGGGTCGACGAGGACAACGGCGCGATCCTCGACGTCCGGCAGGTCGACCCGCCGAAGCCGGACGGTACGCGCGAGGGGAACGTCGCGATCGTGCGCGTCGACGCGCGGCGCACGGGCGGGGCGGGCAGCGCCGAGCCCGATCGCGTGGAGGTCGGCGTCGTGCTCGCGGCGTACGGCGCGCCGGCCGAGGGCAAGACGCGCTATGTGACGCTGCGCCGCATCGATCGCACCACCGCGCTCGACGCGCGGCAGGTCGACCTCTCGAGCGCGACGCGCGCCTCGGCCACGCTGTCGTTCTCGCCGGCGGCCGACGGCTCGGACGAGCTGGCGACGCTCGCGATCGAGCTCTCGCCCAACGACGCGCTCGGGCTCGACGACGCGGTGCAGGTCGTCGTCCCGCCGCCCCGTCGCATGCCGGTGCTGCTCGCCTCGCTCGGCGTCGGCGGCGCGAGCTGGATCGCGCGCGCGCTCGAGTCCGACCCCGAGGTCGCGCTCGCGCAGACCACCCCCGAGCGGCTCGGCGCCGCGGCGATCCAGCCGTGGTCGCTCGTCATCGCGTCCGATTTCTGCCCGAGGAGCGCCCCGGGCGGCGGCGACGTGGTCGTCGTGCATCCTCCGCCCGGCGTCTGCGCGGGGCGGGCGATCGGCGCGGCGGTGAGCGGCCCTGCGCTCGGCCCGATCACGTCGTGGTCGCCGAGCGATCCTCGCCTGCGCTACGTCGACCTCGACGGCGTGCGGCTCGGCCGCGTGAACCCGATCGCGCCGCTCCCCGCCGACGCGAGCGCGCCGAAGATCGCGGGCGGCGCGGCGGCGCTCGGGCCGGCGGCGCTCGTGCGATCGGAGGGGCTCGCGATCGTGGCCGACGCCTCGACGCTCGACCGGACGATCACGATCTGGGGGTTCGACCCCGCCGACGGCGATCTCGCGCGCAAGGCCTCCTTCGTCTTGCTCGTGCGCGACGCGGTCGACGTCGCCCGAGTGCGTCGTGATCGCTCGTGGGCGCCGACCGCGCTCGGCGGCGCTCCCGCGCGCGTGACGGCGGCGTCGTCCGCGAAGGAGGTCGTGGTCAAGAGCCTCGTCCCGCCCGACGTCGGCAGGGTCGTCGCGCGCGCGCCGGTGATCGAGGGCGTTGCGCTGGTCGAAGGGGTCGATCGGCCAGGGCCGTACGCGCTCGAGGGGAGCGCGACGATCGCGCCGCTCACCGTGTCGCTCGTCTCGGAGCTCGAGAGCGACGTCGAGCGCGTGGTCGAGCCCCTGCGCCAGCAGCTCGCGCACGCGTCCAAGGCAGAGGCGCCGGCGGCGGCGCGGGCTCGGCGCGATCTGCGGTGGATCGTCGCCGCGCTCGCCGCGCTCTTGCTCGCGCTCGACGCGCTCTGGCTGACGCACCACGCGCGGCGGGTGACCGCGCAGCTGCAGCGTCGCCGCGAGGCGCTCCCTTCGCCCGCGGGGCCGCCGTGACGTTCCGCGGCTTCGGCCTTCAGGCGGAGCACCCTTGGGTGCTGCTGCTGCTCGGCGCGCTCGCGGTGCTGGTCGCGATCCGGCTCTTGCGCGCGGACGTCGCGCTCGGGCGCGCGCGCCGGGTGGCCTCGTCGCTGCTCGCGTGGCTGGCCCTCGCGTGCGCCGCGCTCGCCGCCGGCGAGGTCGAGCTCGTGCGCCCGGCCGATAGCATGTCGGTCG
>JAJXTK010000679.1 GCA_021783935.1 Myxococcales bacterium
GCGGTGCTGCCACGCGCACGGCGGGGGGCTGCGCGGCGGGCGCGGGCGCGGGCGCGGCTTGGGGCGGGGCGAGCCCCATCTTCGCCTTCAGGTCGGCGAGCTCCATGTCGGCGCCGGGGCCCGACTCCAGCTGCGCGAACTTCGCGGCCAGCTGATCGCCCGTGTACTCCTCGTGGATCTCGGCCGCCGCGTCGGCCTCGGCCTCCATCTGCTCGATGCGGCCGGCCATGCGGTCGAACGTCTCGAAGGCCGACTGGTTCTTGAGGCCGGACATCGTCTCGTGGATGGCCTTCTGCGCCTCGGCGCGCTTCTTGCGCGCGATGAGCACGTTCTTCTTGCGCTTGGCCTCTTCGATCTTGTTGTTCAGGGCCCGCAGTGCGGCCTTCAGCTGCTCGACCGCCGCCTTCTGCTTCTCCCACTGCTCCTGGTAGGTCGCCGTCAGCTGATCGTGCTCGCGCTTGCGGGCGAGCGCCTCCTTGGCGAGCTCGTCATTGCCCGCGCGCACGGCCATCATCGCCTTGCGCTCCCACTCCTTGGCGTTCTGCGCCTCGGTCTCGTATTGCTTGCCGAGGCGGTGGGCGTCGGCGATCGAGACGGCGACCTGCTTCTTCGCGTTCGCGAGCTGCTCGGTCATCTCGAGGGTGACCTGATTGAGCATCTTCTCCGGGTCTTCGGACTTCGAGATGAGGTCGTTGAGGTTCGATTGAATGAGCTGCGCGAGACGGCTGAAGATGCCCATGTCGTTGTCTTCCTCGGAGGTCTCGGACGTTGTCGACGCGGTCGGGCGTGTGGCGCTCGGGCGCTACGGCCGGCCGGCCGCGAGCTCGCGCATCTTGGGCAGCTGCTGGGCGAGGGCGAGATCGACCTCGGCGATCAGGGCGTCGAGCTCGTTGTAGTCGAGGTTCTCGAGCTCCAACGCCGCCGACAGCACGATCTTCCCTTCGTCGAGCCCGTAGGACGCGTGCACGAGCGCCGTCGCGTTGAGCGCGAGCAGGTGCTCGTAGAGCGCCTCGCGCCCCGTGCCGGGCACCGGCCCGACCTCTACGCGCGAGAGCACGAGCGGCGGCTCCACCTTGAGCGCGATCGAGCCCCCCTCGACGCGCACGACGAAGGTGCCCTCGCCGGCGTCCTTGTACGGGCGGCCCATGCTGCGGAGATAGGCCTCGACGTCTTGTTGGGTGCGCATGCGCGCAACGTAACAAGCGATCGGGCAGGCGGGGAGGGGCGCGTCGCCGCCTGCCGACAAGCTCACCCCCAGCCCCTCTCCCGCGACCGGAGAGCGGAGCCACAAAAGCGAGTCCCCCCTCTTCCTGCGTGGAAGAAGGGGGCGTGGGGGCGGTTCTCGAGACCTCAGAACCGGTATCGCCGCACGATTTCCTTCGCCGGCCGCTCCACCTTCACGAGGGGGCTGGTGACCAGATCGAGGCCGTCGGCGAGGAAATAGAGCGCCTCGCCCGGACGCGGGTCGTCGTCCCTCGGGATGGCGGCGCCCGACGGCAGGCGGTGAATGCCGCCCACGAGCTCACGGCGCAGCGCGAGGTGCCCGGGGAGGAAGTCGCCCGTGCGGCGATCGCGGACCGCGACGCACAGGCGATCGCGGAGGTGGTACTCGGTGTTGCGCGTGACCATCACGCGGTGACGTCGGCGCTCGATTTGGGGCTGGGCCATCTGTCGCCTCCTCATGCGCGCCGCGGGGCGGGCGGCGCGTGCTCGAGGAGGTACGAGAGGGTGCGCGCGCGGGCCAAGTTCGTGCGCGCGCCGCGGCGATCACCTCGCGACCACGTCCGCCACCGCCTTGGTGCCCCCGCGCGTCGCCGCCTCGACGAGGTCCGCGTCACTGACCCGCTCGCCGCTCGCGGCCCCTTGCACCACGGCGCGAAGGTTCCCCTCGGCGTCGCGCAGGGCGAAGGAGATCGCAGCCTCCTTGCGGCTCGTCCCCTTGCGCGCCTCGAGCTTCACGAGGCTCGCGTTGACGATCCAGCTGTGCCCCGCGGCGGGCCGGACCTTGGCGAGCTCGCTCGCGAGGGTCGCCTTGAGCGCCGGGACGACCTCGGCGTGTCCGACCAGCGACGACACCTCGCCGACCGACAGGCGCGCGACCTCGGCCCGCGCGGGCGCGACGATCGTGACCAGCGCGCCGAGCAGCGCGAGCCATCCACGGGGGCGTTTGGTCGCGAGGGCGGACGAGGCTCCGCCCGTCGCGTCGCGAAGACGACGGTTCATTACATGGCTCCCAGGGGGTCGTGGCCGGCCGGAGCTTCGAAGCTCCGAAGGCGGGTCGCGCGAGGAAGTCGTCGAGCCCCTGCGTGCGCGTCGCTTGGACGACGCAGCGTGGGCACCATCGCGGTATCGGTAGCCTGCGCGGAGGGGCAAATTCTCCGCGCGCGCGCCTACGGTCGCGCCACGACGCACGAGCGTCGCTCCGTCGCGCGCTTCTCTTCCGCGGCCGAGCGGGGCGGGGCTACGCTGCGTCGCAAGATGCGCAGCCGCGCCGAGATCGTGGTCGTCGGTGGAGGGATCATGGGCCTCTCCATCGCCTACAACCTGGCCCGTCGAGGCATCACCGACGTGGTCGTCGTCGAGCGCACGTACCTGTGCGGCGGCGCATCAGGCCGCAACGGCGGCGGCATCCGCGCGCAGTGGTCGAGCGAAGCGAACATCCGGCTGATGCAGGAGAGCATCAGCATCTGCGAAGAGTTCGCGACCGACATGAAGATCAACGTGTGGTTCCGCCAAGGGGGCTACCTGTTCCTCACGCGGAGCGACGCGCGCAAGAAGGGGCTCGAGCAGTCGGTCGAGCTGCAGCAGCGTTGCGGGCTGCGCACCGAGCTGCTCACGCCGGCGCAGGCGAAGCAGATCGTCCCCGAGCTCGACGTCGAGGGGCGCACCGGCGCGCCGGTCGTCGCCGCGAGCTACAACCCCGACGACGGCGTGGTCTTCCCCTGGCCGTTCGTGTGGGGATACGCGCAGGGCGCGGCGAGGCTCGGCGTCGAGATCATGCCGCACACGGACGTGGTCGGCTTCGACACCGAGCCGGTCTCGCGCGGCAAGGCGCGCGCACGCATCACGGCGGTGCGCACCTCGCGCGGGCGCATCGAGACGCACCGCGTGGTCAACGCGGCCGGCGCCTGGTCCCCCGAGGTCGCGCGCCTCGTCGGCATCGAGCTGCCGAACACGCCGCACCGCCACGAGATCTGCGCGAGCGAGCCGCTCAAGCCGTGGCTCAAGCCGCTCCTCGCCGACCTCGACTCGGGGCTCTACTTCTCGCAGTCGATGCGCGGCGAGATCGTCGGCGGCATCTCGAACGAGCAGGTGCCGCACGGCATCGACCAGGGCTCCTCGGCGCGCTTCCTCGGCCTCTACTCGCGCGCGCTGGTCGACGTGGTGCCGCGCCTCGGCGGCGTGAAGGTGCTGCGCCAGTGGTCCGGCTGCTA
>JAJXTK010000062.1 GCA_021783935.1 Myxococcales bacterium
CGCCTCGTCGACGACGCGGTCGTCGTGCTCGAGTCGATCCACAGACATCAGCGCATGGGCTTCAACAGCTACGACGCCGCGCTGAAGGGGGCCAACGCGGTCGCCTTGCCCGTGCTCGCCTCGACGCTGACCACGATGGCAGTGCTCCTGCCGGTCGTGCTGCTCGCCGGCCTCGCGAAGAAGCTCTTCGCGCCGCTCGCGATCACCGTCGCGGTCGCCATGATCGCCTCGTACTTCGTGTCGATGACGGTCACCCCGGTCGCCTGCCGCTACTTCCTCGGCCACGCCGAGCACGGCCGGATCGGCAAGGCGGTCGAGGCGTTCATCGACGGCATCGCCGCCGGCTACGCCCGCGTGCTGCGCGTCGTGCTCCCCTGGCGCAAGACGATCCTCGTCGCCTGCGCGGTGCTCGTCACCGGCAGCGTCTGGGTGTCGATGCGCCTGCCGAGCACGTTCTTCCCCGAGATCGACGAGTCGATGGAGGAGATCTACGTGCGCATGGCGCCGGGGACCTCGATCGAGGAGTCCTCGCAGCGCATGAAGGAGATGGGCGCGGCGCTGCGCGAGGAGCTCGGCGAGAAGAACATCGAGCTCGTGCTCACCAACATCGGCGCGCCGCTGCTCGCGCGCGCGGCGCTCTACAGCCCCAACTCCGGCCCGCACATGGGCTTCATCCGCCTGCAGCTCTCGGATCCCGAGCAGCGCACGCTCAGCCAGCGCGAGATCGCCGACCTGTCGCGCAAGATCCTCCAAAAGCGCTTCCCCGGCGTCGAGACGCTGCAGTCGCCAGGCGGCCTGGTGGCGAGCGTCTTCGCGAACGGCTACCTCGCCCCGCTCGCGATCGAGGTGAAGTCCGAGAACCTCGACGAGCTCGACGCGCAGCTGCACGCGGTCGCCGACGTCGCCGCGACGGTCGAAGGGGTGCGCGACCTGTATCCGACGATGCAGGTCACCTACCCCGAGCTGCGCGTGAACACCGATCGCGAGCTGAGCTCGCAGGTCGCGGTCTCGTCGCGCGACGCCGCTCAGGCCACCCTCGAGGCGACGCTCGGCAACATCAACACGCCGAGCGTGTGGGTCGACTCGACCAACGGCCAGTCGTACTACGTCGTCACCTACTACGACGGCAAGGCCGTCGCCGACGCGAACGGCCTCGCGGGGCTGCCGGTGCGCGTCAACGAGAACGGCAACGGCGGCGCCGTGGCCCTCGGCACCTACGGCAAGGTCACGCGCTCCATCGGCCCGATCGTCGTCGAGCGCAGCCGCCTGCAGCGCGTCGGCCACCTGCTCATGCAGACCGAGGGGCGCGACATCGGCAGCGTCGCCGAGGAGCTCGAGGCGAAGCTCGCCACGGACCCGCGCACCAAGAACATCAAGACGCACTTCGTCGGCCAGATCGACCTGATGCGCGCGACGTTCGCGGGCCTCGGCGTCGCCATCGGCCTCGCGATCATGGTCGTGTTCATGATCATGGCGTCGCAGTTCAAGTCGCTGCGCCTGCCGTTCGTCATGCTCTTCACGATCCCCGTCTCGCTCGCGGGCATCGTGATGGCGCTGATGGCCGCCGGGCAGGGCTTCTCGATCACGGCCTTCATGGGCGTGCTCATGGTCGTCGGCATCGCGGTGTCCAACGGCATCCTGCTCGTCGACGACGCCAACCGGCGCTTCGTCGACGAGGGGGCCTCCAAGGTCGAGGCGATCATCGCCGCGGCGCGCTCGCGATTCGTCCCGATCGCCATGACGAGCCTCGCGACGGTCATCGGCCTCATCCCGACGGCGATGGGGCTCGAGGCCGGCACCGAGTCGAACCGCCCGCTCGCGCTCGCGGTCGTCGGCGGCCTCACCTCCTCGACGATCCTCTCGCTGTTCCTCGTTCCCGTGATGTTCATCATCTTCGCCAAGAAGCCCGAGCCAGCCGCCGAGGAAGAGCACGCGCCCGGCGGTGCGCACATGGAGGGGGCCCACGCATGATTCGCACGATCCTCGTCGCGCTCGACGACTCGCCACGCGCGCCCAGCGTCTTCGCCACGGCCGCGGAGATCGCCGATCGCTTCAGCGCCACGCTTCGGCTCTTGCGCGTGGTCGACATGCCCCCGGAATTCCCGGCGGCGGCCCACTCGGGCGTCGACTCGCTCGCCGCCGTGCTCGACAAGCGCGCGCGCGCGGAGCTGTCGGCGCTCGCGGGCGCACACCCACGAGCGCGCATCGAGCCCACGATGTTCGCCGCCGGCGATCCTGCGCGCGCGATCATCGAGGCGAGCGACGAGCTCGACGTCGACATGATCGTGCTCGGGAGCCACGGCTACCGAGGGCTCGACGTCATCCTCGGCACGACGGCGGCGAAGGTCGCGAACCAGGCCACGCGCAGCGTGCTGATCGTCCACGCGCGCCCCGACCGCGACTCGGGAGGGGGGGCGCCGTGAAGCCCAAGGAGCGCCTCGGCCGCGTGCTCGTCGTCGACGACAAGATCGAGATGGCCGAGATGGTCGCCGATGCCTTGCGCGACGAGGGCTTCGAGGTCGTCGCGCTCGGCTCCAGCCGCGCGGCGCTCTCGTCGCTCCGCGAGGGGCACTTCGACGTGCTGGTCACCGACCTGCGCATGCCCGAGATGGACGGCCTCGAGCTGCTGGCGCGCGCGCTCGCCGACGATCCCGATCGGCCGGTGCTCGTGATGACCGCGTACGGCGCGATCGACACGGCGATCGAGTCGATCCGCCGGGGCGCGTTCCACTACCTCACCAAGCCCTTCAAGAACGACGAGCTCGTGCTCTTCGTGCGTCGGGCCATCGAGCAGAGCAAGCTGCGACGGGAGGCCGATCGGCTCCGGCGCGAGCTGCACGAGCGCTCGGTGCTCTCGCACGTCATCGCCGCGAGCGAGTCGATGCGGCAGGCGCTCGACGTCGCGCGGCGCATCGCGAACGCCGACACGCCGGCGCTGCTGCTCGGCGAGACGGGCACCGGCAAGGGGCTGCTCGCGCGCACGATCCACGACGCGAGCCGGCGGGCCGCGCGCCCGTTCGTGACCGTGAACTGCGCGGCGATCCCCGAGAACCTGCTCGAGAGCGAGCTGTTCGGCCACGTGCGCGGCGCGTTCACCGGCGCGACGGACAAGCGCACCGGCCTGTTCCTCGAGGCCGACGGCGGCACGCTCTTCCTCGACGAGATCGGCGACATGCCGCTCACGCTCCAAGCGAAGCTGCTGCGCGTGCTCGAGAGCGCGACGGTGCGCCCCGTGGGCAGCGAGAAGGAGCTGCCGGTCGACGTGCGAATCCTCACCGCGACGCACCGCGACCTGCACCAGCGCGCGCGCGAGGGGACCTTCCGCGCCGACCTGCTCTATCGGCTCGACGTGGTCTCGATCGAAATCCCGGCGCTCAGGCACCGGCGCGAGGACATCCCCGCGCTCGTCGAGCACTTCCTCGAGGCGGCGCTCGAGAAGCACGCCCGCTCACCAGCGCGGCGGCTCTCGCCGGAGGTGCAGCGAACCCTCGCGAGCTACTCGTGGCCCGGCAACGTCCGCGAGCTCGCGCACGTGGTCGAGCGGCTCGTGCTCCTCGCGCGCGGCGAGGTCGTCGAGCTCGCCGAGCTGCCGACGCAGCTGCGCACCCCCACGGAGCCGGAGGGCACCGCCTTCGGCGCGCTGGTGGCGATGCGCGAGATGCAGCGCCGCTACGCGCTGCACGTGCTCGAGCGGATGGGCGGCCACCGTGGGCGCACCGCGGAGGTGCTCGGCATCGATCCGAAGACGCTCTGGCGGCTGCTCGAAGAGGTCGAGGCGACGTCCGCGAAGGTGTGATCCGGCGCCTGCCGGCGCGCCGCCAGCGGGTCGGCGCGTGCGCGCAGCCGGCGTGGCGCCGTGCCGGCCGCTCAGGCGCCCTTCGGCTCGAGGAAGTTCTGCACGGCGCGCCGGACCTCCAGGCGCACGTCCTCGGGCACGGAGCCGAGGCCGGCCGCGCAGCGCGAGAGCGTTCGGCGGAGCGCGTCGCACGCCCCCTTGCAGCGCGGGCAGCCGGCGAGGTGGCGCTCCATCTCGGCGCACGTGGCCTGGTCGACGTCCCCCTCGAGGTGCCGTGAGAAGAGCGGCACGAGGTCCGGGCACGTCGGCGCCACCGCGGCCTCCGGCTCGAGGATCGGCGCGAGCCTCTCGCGGACGGTCACGCGCGCGCGGTGCAGCCGGCTCTTCACCGCCTCGACCGAGATGCCGAGCACCTCGCCGACCTCCGCGGCCGTGAGCCCCTCGACGTCGCGCAGCACCAGCACGTCGCGCTGGCTCGGTTCGAGCGCGTCGATCGCGCTCGCGATCGCGCGGTCGATCTCGCGCCCCTCGGTCTCGGCGTCGGGGGCGCGGCGCCCATCGACGAGCGGGCGAGACTCGAGCTCCTCGCCGTCGAGCGGGACGTAGCTCGAGGGCTCCCCCTTGCGACGACGACGCTGCTTGCCGCAGAAGCTACGCGCGATGGTGAAGAGCCATGTGGTGGGCGCGGAGTCGCCGCGAAAGCTCGGCAGGTTGCGCGCCGCGGCGATGAGCGACTCCTGCAGCACGTCCTTCGCCGCCTCTTCGTCGCGACACATACGCAAGGCGAAGCGATAGATCGCGTCCTCGTGGTGAGCGAGCCAGTGGCCGATGGCCTTGCGGTCACCGCCCCTCGCGGCCACGAGCAGATCGTCTTGCGAACCCTTTTCAAACGCCACGTCTCTCACTCCCTGAAAGCGCAGGAGAGCCCAACATGCCCACGATCCCGCTGACGGAAAAGAACTTCGACACGATCACCAAGGAATCCAGCATCGTCTTCGTGGACTTCTGGGCCGACTGGTGCGCGCCCTGCCGCGCCTTCGCGCCGGTCTTCGAGCGCGCGTCCAACAAGCACACGGACGTCACCTTCGGCAAGGTCGACACCGAGGCCGAGCCTGCCCTCGCCGGGAGCTTCCAGGTCCGCGCCATTCCCACGCTCATGGTCATCAAGGAAGGGGTCGTCGTGTTCTCTCAGGCGGGCATGCTGCCTCCGGCCGCGCTCGAGGACCTGATCGAGCAGGCCAAGAAGCTCGACATGGACGACGTCCGCAAGAAGATCGCGGACGCCGAGGCCAAGGAGAAGAAGACGGCGTAGGCCCTCGGGGCCACGGCGGGAAGGGCCCAAGGGGGCCAGGCCGGCAGCGGCTGCCCCTGCGGGCCATGGAAATCGGCGGCGGAGCGGCCGAGGTTCCGCTGGCTCGACGCCCGCGGACGGGTCAAGATTCGGAGCACCGAGCATGTGCCACTGCATCACGCCGCAAGCGCTGCTTCAGGGGCTCGTTCGCCGCGTCGAGCACGACGGGTACGAACCCACGCCGACTGATCTGCGCGCGCTCGTCGGCTCCGGCTGCAAGACGGCGGAGCTGCGCGCCATGGTCGCCCGCATGGCTGGTCCGGCGGCCGAGCGGCTGAGCGTCACCCTCGACGCCGCGTTCCCGCTCGAGCGCGCCGACCACGGCTGACGCGAGCGAGGCGGCACGCGCGATGCTGCGCCCCTGGCCATGGGGCGCTTCGTCGTTTTGTGGGCGCCGATGGCGCTCATCGGCTGCATCGGCGCGCGCTCGGAGCTGCCGAGCGAGCTAGACGCCGGCTCCGAGGGCGCCGTCGATGCCCCTGCCGACGGCGACTCGGCGAGCTGCCCGACGGGGTCGATCACGCTCACGCTCGCCGCGCGCAGCGGCACCTACTGCCTCGGCGCGCCGGGGGCGTGCTCGGTCGATTGGCTGACGATCGTCGGCCCCCGAGGCGAGGCGAGCCTCGATCGCCCGTGCTTGCCCGACTGCGCCGACTGCGAACCGGTCGCGTGCCCCGCGATCTGCCCGGCGCCGCGGTCGCTGCCGCCGGCCGGCGTGGAGCACGGGTGGGACGGCACCTGGCACCTCGGCGCCACGTGCGGTGGGCAGGGCGCCTGCACCGCGCGCTCGTGCGCCCCGGCCGGGCGCTACACGGCGAAGATGTGCGCCTATGCGGCGCTGTCGTCGAGCGTCGGCTCCTGCTCGCCGGTGGCCACCGCGTCGTGCGCCGAGGTCGCGTTCGATTGGCCCCCGGACGGCGGCGTCGGCTCCGTCGTCGGCTGGGTCGGCGAGGCGCCCGATGGCGGCGTCGACGCGGGGGCGTGCTGTCCGAAGGGGTGGCTGCTCTACGGCTGCACGTTCCCGGACGCCACGCCCGGGCAGCAGTGCCACGATCCGGCGCTCGGCTGCGCCTCGTCGCTGACGTGCGGCGAGGGGTGCGACTTCGTCGTGACGGGGCGCTGCGGCTAGCGCCTCACCGCTGGTGGCTGGCCATCGAGACCTTTGGCGTGGGGTGCGAGCTCGGCGTCTGGCTCGGCCGCTGCTCTTGGCGGAAGATGGGCTTGCCGATGTCTCGCTGGGCGCTCGTCGTGGGGACCAAGGGGTCGGACAAGCACGCGCGCCTCCGCGAGCTCGTCGAGCGGCTGCGCGCGCGGGGCGTGCGCGTCGGCGGGGTGCTCCAGGAGCCGATCGACGGCCAGGAGGAGCGCGAGGGGTACGTCGCGCGAGAGCTCGGCGGGCTCGGGCGCGCGGTGCTCGCGAGGCGCGCGAAGGCGCAGGACGACGGGGACGCGGCCAAGCAGGTGATCTGCTCGTACGCCTTCGACGCCGAGGCGCTCGCGCGCGCGCGCGGTTGGATCGCCCGCGACGCGCGGGCTTCGGACGTCGTGGTCATCGACGAGGTCAGCAAGCTCGAGGTCGCGCGCGGCGGCCACCACGACGCGATCGTCGACGCGCTCGCAGGCCCGGCGATCGCGCTCTTGGTGGTGCGCGCCGATCAGCTCTTCGCCGTGATGGAGCGCTTCGGCCTCGACGAGCCGCTCGCCGCGCTCGAGGCGCCGGAGCCCGCGGCGCTGGGGCCGTTCGTCGACCAGCTGGTCGAGGCGGCGCGCGCATGAGGGTGCGCGCGGGGGAGATCGACTGGCCGTCGCGCTATCGCGACATGGTCGCCGCCTCCGACGCGGCGGCGCCGCCGCGCCCGCCCGATCGTTGGCAAGGGCGCGCGGCGCGCTTCGATCGCATGAGCCGCAAGGCGCTCGGCGACGCCGAGATCGAGGCGGGGCTCGCGCCGATCGTCCGGCCGTCCGACGTCGTCATCGACGTCGGCGCGGGCACGGGGCGGCACGCGATTCCGTTGGCCACGCGCTGCGCGCGTCTGGTCGCGATCGAGCCGTCGCCGGCGATGCGCGCGCTGCTCTCGGCGCGGGTCGCCGAAGAGCGCGCGTCGAACGTCGAGGTGATCGGGCGCGAGTGGCCCGACGACGAAGCGCCGCTCGGCGACGTGGTCTTCTCGGCCCACGTCGTCTACGGCGTCGCGGAGATCGTCCCCTTCGTGTCGGCCATGACCGAGCGCGCCCGCCGCACGTGCGCGCTGCTGCTCAAGCTCAGCGCCCCCGCCGACGCGCTCGCGGACGTCGCCCAGGCGCTGCACGGCGTGAGACGACCGCGGCGTCCCGGCGCGCTCGAGGCGCTCGCGGTGCTGCACCAGCTCGGGCACGCAGCCGAGCTCGCGATCCTGCGGGGTTCCTCGCGCCCGATGAGCTTCTCCGACGACGAGGACGACCTGCGCGAGGTCGCGATGCGCACCGGCGTGTCGCCGGACGCCGAGGGGCTCGGGCGCGTGCGCCTCGCGCTCGATCAGGCGGCGACGCGCACGAGCGACGGCTGGCTCGTCGGCGAGGTGGGCCCGACCGCGCGGGTCACCTGGCCGGGGCGAGGCTGAGCTTCAGGCCTTCTCGATCGCGTAGCCGTGGTTGGTCCAGTCGGTGCGGAAATTCGTCGGCAGATTGAGCACGCTCGACTTCGGGCGGTCGGCGAGCGCGCGGCGCGCCGGACGGACGTTCGGGCAGTTCTCGACCGGGCAGCAGCCGCAGTACGCGACCACCTCGACGTCGGGCGGCAGCGCCTTCACGGCCGCCTGGAAGGCCGCGAGCCCCTCCTCGGTGCCCGCCTCGCCGACCCAACGCGAGCCCGGGATGTGCTCGCGGCGCCAGAGGATCTGCGGGCCGACCTGGAGCACGGCGATCTTGCCGGCCTTCACGTCGGCGAGGTGCGCGTTGAGATCGGCGGGCTCCATCAACGGCGCGGCCTTGGCGGCCTGCGCAGGCTGCCCTGGCGGGGTCGGCTGACCTGGCGAGGGCTCGGTCACCGAGACGCCGCCGCCACCGGGGTTCCGATCGCAAGCGGCGAGCGTGACCAGCGCGCCGAGCGCGCCGAACGCGCCTAGGAACGAGCGACGAGCGAGCGAGTGGGCGGCCTTCGGGGCCGTCGGGGCCTTGGGGGTGGAAGCGTCGTGAGCCATCGCCGCATGAGAGCCTCGGCGGCGGCAGAGGGTTCGTCGGCGGGAGCGGAGGCCGGCGACGGCAGGGCTGGCTCGGCGTCTCGCGCGCCCAGCGAGGCCGTCAGACGTGCAGGCCCCCCGCGCGCAGGAGCGCGAGCGTGATGCCGGTCAGGCTCTCGCCGGCGATGAGCCCGGAGGCGATGGGCGTCAGCGATCCATCAGCGAAGCGCGGCCGCCAACGACGGAGCGAGGCCGCGATGAGCGCGCCGGTGAACATCGCGATCGCGTTCGACGCGGGCATCACCATCGCGATGCCGACGCCCGCCGGGTTGGGCACGTAGCGCACCGCGCGCGCGGGCAGTGCGCGCTCGAGGATCGCGAGCAGCGCGCCGATCGCGGCCGAGATGGCGACGGCCACGCGCGTCGGGTGCGTGAGCCCCGCGAGCCCCCCTGAGAGCGCCCGCGAGACCGACGCCCAGACGAGCACCGCCGGCGCCGGCAGCTCCGGCGTTCCGAGCGCGGAGGCGTCCGGCACGAGCAGCTGGAAGGCGGGCACCACCACCGCCGCGCCCACGAGCACGCCGAACAGCTGGGCGATCACCTGCTGGCGCGGGTTCGCGCCGAGCAGGTAGCCGCTCTTGAGGTCGGTGAGCAGATCGGCCGCGTGCAGCCCCACGCCGCCGGTGACGTTCGCGCTCATCACGTTCGCCGTCACGTTCGTGGGCACCGCGAGGCCGTAGATCAGCTGCGTGACGGGCCCGAGCGCCTTGGTCGGCGTTACGTCGGTCTCGCCGGTCACGCGCGCGGCGATGACCCCCATCGCGAACGCGAGCGGGATCGCCATCACGCCCGCCCACCACGGCACGCCGAACAGACGCGCCATCAGGACGATCACGATCGGCGAGAGCGCGGCGAAGCCCGCCCAAAACCACCAGCTCGGCGCCTCGATCCCCGAGAGCGGATCGTCGTCGCGCCGCCGTCGTCGCGCGACGTCGAGGAGCGCCGAGAACGAGCGCGAGACGGTCCTGAATTGCAGCGCGAACGAGGTCAGCCCCGACGAGACCAGGAGCGCTGCGCCGGGCCACAGCGTGAACTGCACGATGGTCTTGTAGTCGACCGACGCGATGACGCCGCGCGCGACCATGGCGGGGGCGAGCGCGCCGTAGGTCACGAGCGCCGCGAGCAGCAGCGACCACGCCGTGCGCAGCGACATGAGCGCGCCGCCGCCGATCAGCACGAGGCTCGCGTCGAGCGAGAGCGACCAGTCGGACGCCGCGTGGCCGCCGATGCGCAGCGGCAGCGCGATCCGGCCGGGCAGGTGCGCCGGCAGCGCGCGCAGGTCGCGCAGCAACGTCACCGCCCCTGCGACGATCGCGGCCAGCAGGAGCCTCCTCGACGCGCCGCCGCCGCGTGCCTCGCCGTGCATCGCGCGGACCGTCTCGGCGGTCGCGACGGCCGACGGGAAGGGGAGCTGCTCGAGGTTGATGATCTGACGCTTGATCGGGATCGCCGCGAACACGCCGAGCGCCGCGATCGCGAGAAACCAGAGGAACATCGCGAGCCCGGCCGGGCGCGCGCCGGTCAGCAAGAGCAGCGCGGGCAGCGCCGCCATGTTGCCGCCGCCGGTCATGAACGCCGCGGCGGAGGCGACCGAGCCGATCGCGTTGTTCTCCAGCACCGTGAGCGCCCGCCGCGAGAGCCCGAGGCCCGAGAGCGCACGGAAGACGCCGAAGGCGACGATGCACGAGGTGAGCGTGACGCCGAGGCTCCAGCCGGTCTTGAGCGTCACGTAGAGGTTCGACAGGCAGAGCACGCCGCCGATCGCCATGCCGGCGATCACGGCGCGCACCGTCAGCTGCGGGACGTCTCCCGCGTACACCTCGCGTCGCCAGCGCAGCTCCGGGTCTTCGTGCACGGTCACCTGCCGCCGGCCGCGGGCATTCGCGAGCGGGGATCGCATCGTTAGCGCGAAATGCACGAGAGCGGGCGCTCGATGTGAGCACCCGCTCTCGGAGGGTCGCGCTCGGCGGATCGGCGCGTCGCTCGCTACGCCGAGAGCTCCTTGGTGAGCGCCATCACGGCGATGGTGCCGTCGTTCACCGCGGTGGTCACCTGGCGGAACTTCTTGGCGATGACGTCGCCGGCCGCAAAGACGCCGGGGAGGCTCGTGCGCATCTCGTCGTCGGCCTTGACGTAGCCCCACTTGTCGAGCTCGAGCTCCGCGGGGAACGACTCGAGGTTCGGCTGCATGCCGACGAAGACGAAGACGCCGTCGAACGGGAGCTTCTTGCGCTCGCCGGTCTGCAGATCCTCGACGACCACGGCGTCGACCGTCTTGCCGTTCTCCGCGAGGAACTCGCGCGGCTCGTGGCGGAAGAGGAAGTCGATCTTGGGGTTCGCGAAGGCGTGCTCCTGCGCGGTCTTGTTCGCCGTGAGCTCGGCGAACTGGTGGATGACGGTGACGCGCGCCGCGAACTTCGTGATGAAGAGGGCCTCCTCGACGGCCGAGTTGCCGCCGCCGATGACCGCGACGTGCTTGCCCTCGTAGTACTTCGCGTCGCAGGTCGCGCAGTACGAGATCCCCTTGCCCTTGTACTCGCGCTCCCCCTTGACGTTGAGCGGGCGCGGCGACGAGCCGGTGGCGACGATGACCTTCTTGGCGCGGATGGTCTCGTAGCCGTCGAGCACCACGACGTGCTCGCGCAGGTTCGCGTAGGTGATCTCCGCCGCGAAGCGCGGCTCGACGCCGGCCTCCTTGGCCTGGGCGATCATGTGATCGGCGAGCTGCCAGCCGGGCTGCGGCTTGGGGAAGCCGGGGAAGTTCGAGACCTGGTGGGTGATGGCGACGTTGCCGCCGCCGAGGCCGACGTCGACCATGATGGTCTTGAGCTTGGCCTGCGCGGCGTAGATCCCCGCGGTGATGCCGGCGGGGCCCGCGCCGAGGATGAGCACGTCGCACTCGGTCGACACCGGCTTGACGGCCGCGTGGATCGCCTTGGCGCGCTCCGGCGTGATGAGCGCGTCGAGCTGCGCGACGAGCTCCGAGCGCTTGATGCCGCCGCCGAGCCGCGCGCCGACCTCCTTGCCGCCGCGGAAGAAGAGCACCGTCGGCGAGGAGCGGACGCTGAGCGAGTCGGAGAGCGCGCGGCTCCCCTGGCGGAAGATCTTCACGAGCTTGACCTCGCCGGCGTACGCCTCCGCGGCCGTCTCGTACTTGGGCGCGAGCGCCTCGCACGGGGCGCACTCGGTCGAGTAGAAGTCGACGGCCACGGGACCGTCGTGGGCCAGGACCTCGGACTCGAAGGACGTCGCGTCGATCTCTTTCACGTGCTCGGACATCACGGACCTCTGTGTTTGCCGCTGTGTTGCGGCCCTGCACGTGGGAGCCGCGATGCCCCAGAAGGGTTCGTCAACCGGCCAGCGCGTCCTTGCCGTAGAGCGAGGTGCCGAGCGACAGCAGCTCGGCGACGGGCCGGCAGTCCGGCGAGTGGACGTGACCGGCGTTGTTCTTCGCGACCGCGCCGCAGCCGCCGCCGCACGCGAGCTGCTGCGGGCACGACGCGCACGACTCCATGACGACGACGTCGCGCTCCTCCCACGGCTCGACGAGCGAGCGATCGAGCTTCACCTCGGGCCAGAAGGTGCCGAGCGCCTCGCCCTGCTTGCCGACGGTCGCGGTGCACGGGTAGATGCTCCCCGTGTAGTCGAAGGCCCACTCGGTCTTGCACGCCGGGCACGAGTCGAAGAGCGGCGAGGGGAGCTCGCCGTGCTCGAAGAGGAACTTCGCGACGGAGAAGGCCGGCTGGTGGAACTCGAGGATCGCTGGGTCGGCCTCGACGAGCGCGTGCAGCTCTTCGAAGAGCGACAGGCGCGAGTGGAGCTTGCCGCGATCGGCCTGGCAGTGATGCAGCTCGTAGTTGCGGCCGATCTGCGTCTTGAACTTCGGGTGCTTCGTCCAGCCGCGATCGATGGCGAAGTGCGCGAGCTCGCCGAACGCGCGCACGTTCTCCTTGTCGAGCACGGTGCGCAGGTTGACCGCGAGGTTCGCCCCGAGCGCGGCGTCGACCCCCTCGACCACGCGCCCGAACGTCTCGCCGCCCCCCTTGAGGTAGCGACGCCCGTCGTGGATCTTCTGCGGGCCGTCGAGGGTGATCTGGATCTCGCGGATGAGGCCGCGCGTCAGCGTGGGCACGTACGACGCGAGGTTGTAGGCGTTGGTGACGATCGCGAGATCGAGCCCGCGGTCGCGCGTGCCGTCGATGATCGCGTCGACGATGCGGCGGTAGGCGGGCGACGGCAGCAGCGGCTCGCCGCCGAAGAGCGTCACGTACTTGCGTCGGTCGGCGAAGTTGTCGTCGACGTAGCGGAAGAAGGCCCCGAGCACCTCCTCGCCCTGGTCGCCCGGCGGCGGTGCGTACTCGTCCTGGAAGCAGTAGGAGCAGGCGAAGTTGCACGCGTACGAGGGGACGTAGAAGAGCTGCACCTCGTCGGTCTCGCGCGACTCGACGAAGTCCAGGTAGGCCGCGCGGTAGCGCCGCAGCTCCTCGGCCGGATCGACCAGATACCCCTTGGCCGCGAGCTCCTCTGCCTGCACCACCTCGCCGCGCGAGAGCTGCTCGCCGAGCTCCGGCTCGAGCACGTCGGCCTGGCCGCTCAACAGGTTGGCGATGAGCCAGCGGCGATCGCCGCGGATCGGGGTGAGGATGTTGTGCTTCGACAGCTGCACGGCAGTACCTCGGGGCGATGGGTCGAAAAAAAAGGAAGGGAAGAAGGGAAGAAGGAGAGGTGGTCCGTCCGCCTCTTCTTCCGCCGCTTCTCCCCTTCCTGGCGGGGTCACTCAGTCGTGGCAGCCGGCGACGGCCTTGGAGACCTTCGCACAGCACTGCGCCACCTTCGGATCCGCCGCCGGCGCGCAGCATGAATCCTGCGCGACGGCCTGCTTCTCCTTCTTGATCAGCGACTTCATTCGATCACCCGAGTTCCTTTCGTAGCTCTCGGTTTTCGCCGCACGCACCATGCGCGCGGGGACGTCTGCTCACCCACCGCGAGGCCCCCTCAGAAGCAGCTCTCGTTCTTGGGGGTCTTGCGCCCCGAGATCGTGAAGCTCACGACGTGCGCCTTGCCCTTCGGGTAGGGCTTGCTCTCGTCGAGGATGCGCACGTCGACGAGGCCCGCGCGCAGGATGTGGAGCAGGTACTCGTCCTTGGTGACGGCGCCCGCCCAGCACTCCGCCACGGCCACCGGATCGTCGCGGTACTCCGGGGCGATCGGCTCGACGGCGTAGATGTCGCTCACGACGAACTGCCCGCCCGGCTTGAGCACCCGCGCGATCTCGCGCCAGACGCGCGCCTTGTCGCCCGCGTGGTTGAGCACGCAGTTCGAGGTGATCCAGTCGGCCGTGGCGGCGGGCAGATCGAGCCGCTCGAGCTCGCAGCGCAGGAAGGTGGCGTTCTCGACGCCGAGCTTCTTCGCCGTCTTGCGGGCCTTGTCGATCATCGCGTCGGAGATGTCGATGCCGTACGCGTGGCCGTTCGCCCCGACCTGCTCGGCGAGCCTGAGCACGTCGGTGCCGCGCCCGCTGCCGAGGTCGAGGCAGACCTGGCCGGGGAGCGGCTTGCAGAGGGCGGCGGCGGTGCCGCACGAGAGGCAGCACGAGGACTCCGCGAGCTCGCCGTACCGCGCTTCGATGGCCTGGATCATCGCTTCTCTCCGCGGCCTCGCTCCGCGAGGCTCCTCGATCTCGCTCGGCGAACCCTCAGCCGGGGCGCGGCGATCGCCGCTCGCCCTGGTGCTCCCCACGGCCGCGCTTGAGGTCCGGGGGGCGACAACGTCGCTCCGTTGTGTCGAGCCATTGGAGCCGGCCGGAGGGCCAGGGGTTCGGCCGCGAATCGTTTTCGTCGCCCAGGGGCTCCAACGGGCGACATGGGAACGTTCGGCACCGTCGTCGCGGTCGTGGCGCTCGGCTTTGTGGCGCTGATGGTCGGCATGCAGTGGGTCGTGCGCGCCAAGGCGAACGCGCTGAAGGGGGGGCCCGTCCCGGACCTTCCAGGGGCCATCGGTCGCAAGATCGCGGCCCAGAAGCGGGCGCTCGTCTACTTCTTCAGCCCGAGCTGCGGGGCGTGCCGACCGATCACGCCCGTGATCCGGGAGCTCGGCAAGAAGAACCCGGCGGTCTTCGCCGTGGACGTCATGCAGGACATGCCGGTGGCGCGCGCGCTCAGCGTGATGGCGACGCCGAGCACCATCGAGATCGAGGGGGGCAAGATCGTCGGCTACCACATCGGGATGGTCCCCGAAGAGGTGCTGACGCGCTTCGCGAGCGCGCGCTGACCCTTCGTCGATCTGCGGCGGGGGCGCCGGCCGCACGCGGTGCGGTCGAGCGACGATCGGCCCCGCCATCGGGTGATTCGCGCGCGAAACGGGGCAGCGTGGGGGCCGCCCCGCCCCGGGCGATCGACCGCGCGGGATCGCGGCCGCGGTCGAGCCGATCAGGCGTCCTTCCAGCTCACCAGCACCTTCTCCTTGGGGAGTCGCTCGCCGGCCAGCTTGGCGAGCAGCTTGATCTCGTCCTTGCAGCAGTCGATGTCCTTCGACCTGTCGATGCGGGCGATGAGCTCGTCGGCGAGCTCGCGGACCGTGATCTCCTTCTTCATGTCGGGCCTCCTGGGGCTGTCTGCGCGCCGGGGTGGGTGCGCGTGGTGCTTGCGATTCCACAGACCGTCGGACGTCGCGACGACCCGCCCGAACCTTCAGGGCGGGCGCCGGCTCCAACGGCCAGAGGCATTCTAGTACCGAGTGCACGGAGGTTCGCGCGGGCAATGCGCGGTGCGAGGGCGCAGGCGCAAATGCGCAGCCGGCCCCCGCGACGTGAACGTCGGTGCGGAGCGCCTTCGCGGTTGGCGGCTGGTCCAGCAACGGACTTCCGGCGCGAAGTACG
>JAJXTK010000680.1 GCA_021783935.1 Myxococcales bacterium
CCCTCGGGCTCGCGACGCTGGCAGCGTTCCCCGATCGCGTGGCCTCGCGTCGGGCCGACGTCGCGGGGCGGCTCGGCGCCTCGCGCGAGCTCTTGCTCTCGTCGGGAGGCACTGCGACCCTCGACGAGGCGAGCGTCGTGAAGACCGCGCCGTGGCTCGTCGCCATCGACGCGATGGCGAGCGGCGGCCGCACGCGCGTGACGCTCGCGAGCGCGATCGAGCCCGATTGGCTGATCGACCTCTTCCCCGAGCGCATCGTCGAGTGCGCCGAGGTGCGCTGGAACGCGGAGGCCCAGCGCGTCGAGGCGAGCGAGCGGATGCACTACGACCGGCTCGTCCTCGACGAGCGCGCCGCCGGCAAGGGAGCCGAGGACGCGATCGCGGCGACGCTCGCCGAGCGCTCGTGGGAGGCGGGCGACGCGGCGTTCGGCGGCGACGATCGCGAGCGGGTGGAGGCGCTCGTCGCGCGCGCTGCCTTCGTGCGCCGCGCGGCGCCGGATCTCGCGCAGACGGCCGGCCTCGCGTCGCTCGATGCCGAGCGCGTGCGCGCCGTCCAGCGCGCGCGCTGCGTGGGCAAGCGGAGCTTCGCGGAGCTACGAGCGTCTTCGCTGACCGACGAGGTGCGCGCGGCGATCGGCTGGGACGCCGCGCGCGCGCTCGACGAGCTCGCCCCCGAGCACGTGGTGATCGGCGCGGGCCGTCGCGCGCGCGTGAGCTACCCCCACGACGCGCCCCCGGCGATCTCGAGCCGCCTGCAGGACTTCTTCGGCGCGACCGAGACCCCTCGCGTGCTTCGCGGCCGGGTGCCGCTCGTCTTGCACCTGCTCGCGCCGAACGGCCGCGACGTGCAGGTCACCACCGACCTCGCGGGCTTCTGGGCGCGTCACTACCCTGCGATCCGCAGCGAGCTCGCGAGGAAGTACCCGCGCCACGCGTGGCCCGACGATCCGAGGACGGCCGCGCCGCCCGAGCCGCGCAGGCGATGAGGCGCGTCGCGAAGACGGCGCAGGTGCCGGCAGCCGGTCGAGCTTCTCCGGACCTGCCCGCTCCTACCCCCCCCGCGAGCCCAGCGCTTGCCGACCGATCGAGACGGCCTGCCGTCTGTCACGGTTTGCGCAGGCCGCTTCTCGACGGCCTGCTAGGGTTCGACCCGGCGCGTCGGCGCTCGTCGCGACGGTCCGCCCACTCCTCGTCCTCGTCGCATGGCAGCCTCGACCCCGCCCCAATGGAGCGCGCCCCGCGAGGTCGCGTGGCCGCTGCGCCTGGTCGCGTGGGCGGCGCTCGCGGCGGTCGCGATCTGGGCGATCGCTCGCGTGCCCTACCTGCCGACGAACGACGGCCCGCAGCACGTCCTCAGCGGCGTCATCCAGAACCACTTCGAGGATCCGGGCGTTGCCTACCCGCGGCACCTGATCCCGCAGGTGCAATTCGCCGAGCACGGGTTCTCGCTCTTATTCGCCCCGCTCGAGGCGCTCTTCGGCTGGCGTCGCGCGCTCGTCGCGACGCTCGCGATCCTGGTGCTCGCGACGGGCGCGGCCTTCGCGTTCCTGGCCCGGCGGCTGGCGCGGCCGCGGGTCGACCTCGCGCCGCTCGGGCTCGCGCTCGCGTTCTCGTGGCCCTTCTACATGGGCTTCTTCGCCTTCGCAGCGGCGACGTCGATCGGCCTCGTCTGCATCGCCCTCGCGCTCGACACCGATCGAAGCGTCCGGCGCGACGCCCTCTTGTTCGCGCTCTTCTCGTTCGCGGCGTTCGCGCACGTGATCGCCGCCGCGCTGACGGGGATCGTCGTGGCGGTGGTGCGCCTGTCGACGGCGCCCCGGCGCCTTGCCGAGCTCTTCCGCCTGGTCGTCATCGGCGCGGTGCCGCTCGTCGTGCTGGCGCTCACCGCGCTCACGCACGACGATGCGGCGCGCCTCTCGCTGCACGAGTTCGAGTGGCTACCCCTCGCGGCGTGGCCGCGCGAGCTTCCGCGTTTGCTCTCTCCGGGGCCGCTGGCGCGCGCCGTGCTCGTCACGGCGGCGATCGTGGCGGCGCTCGCGCAGGCCGCGGTGCGTTGGCGCCGGCTCGCTCCCGCGGAGCGCGGCGTGCTCGTCGCGGCGGCGGCGTTCGTCGCGATCGGGTGCCTGGCCCCCTTGAACGTCCCCGGCTGGCAGCTCTTTTCGCCGCGATGGCTCGCGTTCGTCCCCTTCCTCGCGATCCCGTTGGTGCCGCTCGAGCGGCTAGCGCGCAGGCGGCTCGCCGCGGCGGCGATCGCGGTGGCGAGCGGCGCGCTCCTCGTAGGCTCCGCGCGGCTGCATCGGCGCCTCTTCGACGGCGTCGCCGACGCCTACGCGAGCCTCCCCTTCGCGGTGAGGACGAACGGCCATCGACTCCCGCTCGTCTTCCATCCGATGGGGGCGCTCGCCGAAGACCCCACGGCGCGCGAGGTGCCGCACGACAACCCGCTCTACCACTTCGGCGCGCTGTACGCGGCGGAGCGCGGCGGCATGATCCCGTCGATGTTCGCCGGGAGCGCCGCGGTCTACGCCTTTCGGACCGTGGGCCGACAGCCCCCCGCCCCGTCGGTAGATCTCGCCATCGCCGCGATGACCGACGAGCCGCCCGCGGCGGTCATGAGCCTGCTCACGATCTACGGCATCCGCTACGACGAGGTCGAGCTGCTCGGCGCGAACCCGGCCCACCTCGCCCCCTTCGTGGCTCGCGGCTACGAGGTCACCTGGTCGCGCAAGAGCACGGCCATCGCGCACTTCCGCGGCTGCGCGACGACCCTCGACCTCACCGGGCCGCGCACGACTGCGACCCGCGTCGAGCTGCGGGTGCCCCCGACCGACGACGTGCTGTGGAGCACGCTCGTGCCGGCCGGCGAGGGCGACGCCGCCGTGGCCGTGATCCCGCCGCTGTGCGGAGGGTTCACCCTGCGCGTCACGCGCGACGACGGCGCGCGCGCGTGCGGAGACGCGGGCGGAATCCTGCGCGTGATCGCCCGCGGTGCGACGCGCGTGCGCTGCGCGCCCTGAGCGCGCCTGCCCCGCGCCCGAGCGACGAAGCGCGGGCTACGACGGCGCTCGACGCGCCTGCCGCTGCGCCCGCTTGAGGAGCGCGGCCAGCGCGCGCGCCTCGGTCGAGTGCGCGATGGCCGCGAGCGCGCCGATGATCACCGCGTCGTCCGTCGCGGTCACGATCGCCTGCGCAGCCGCCTCGCGCGCCTCGGCGCCGAGCCCCTTCTCGGCGTAAGCGACCGCGAGATCGAGCCACATTTCAGGGTCGCGCGCCTCGGTCGCGACCTGCACGAAACGCGCGTTGCTGCCGAGGATCTCGCGCGCCACGAGCCCCGCGCAGCGTCCGCAGAGATCGACGTCCGCCGAGAGCGTCGCGCGCGATGGATCGCCGCAAAGCCGGCACCGCACGGCGCGCGTCCTCAGCTTCC
>JAJXTK010000681.1 GCA_021783935.1 Myxococcales bacterium
CTCGGCCGCGCTAGCCGCCCCCCCCCGACGAGCGCGTCGCCGAGGAAGGCGCGGCGAGCTGACGAGGATTTTTTCGGAGCGCTGATGCGCCCCGAAGATCAGCGATTCGACATCAGGAATCCCGCAGAAAGACAGTGTAAGGACCCTGGCGTGCGCATCGAGCGCACGTCGAGGCCCAATGATTCAGAGGCTGGTCGCCTTCGCGCTGCGGATGCCGTTCATCGTGCTCACGATCGTCGTGGGCATCCTCCTCGGCGGCAGCCTCTCGTATCAGGCGCTCGACATCGAGGCCTACCCGAACCCGGTGCCGCCGCTCGTGGAGGTGATCGCGCAGCCGGAAGGGCAAGCCGGCGAGGAGGTCGAGCGCTACGTCACCATCCCGCTGGAGGTCGGCCTCGCCGGCATGCCGGGGCTCGATCACGTCCGCTCGCAGTCGATCTTCGGGCTGTCGGACGTGAAGTGCTACTTCAAGTGGGGCGTCGACTACAAAGACGCGCGCCAGGAGGTCATCAACCGGCTGCAGTTCATCCAGCTGCCGCAGGGGATTCAGGGGCAGATCTCCCCCTGGAACGCGATCGGCGAGGTCTTCCGCTACACGGTGCGCGGCCCCGGCTACAGCTCGCGCGATCTGAAGACCCAGGAAGACTGGGTGCTCGAGCGCCAGTTCAAGCAGGTCGACGGCGTCATCGACGTCGTGAGCTTCGGCGGCGAGACCAAGCAGTACCACGTCGACGTCGACCCCTTCCGCCTCAAGGCGTTCAACATGTCGCTCTCGACGCTGATGTCGTCGATCGGCAACGCGAACCGCAACGTCGGAGGGCAGCGCCTGTTCATGGGCGAGCAGTCGTACGACGTGCGCGGCATCGGGCTCATCAAGGACCTCTACGACATCGACAACATCGTGCTCTCTTCGCAGAACGGCACGCCGGTGCGGCTGCACGAGATCGCCGACGCGAGCATCGGCGCCGCGCCGCGCCTCGGCATCGTGGGGCGCGACGACGACCCGGACGTGGTGCAGGGCACGGTGCTCATGCGCTACGGCGGCGAGACGCCGAAGACGCTCCACGGGATCCACGATCGCATGGACGCGATCGCGAAGAACCACGTGCTGCCTCCCGGGATGTACCTCGAGCCGTACTACGACCGCGGGGCGCTCGTGAAGATCACCACGCACACGGTCATCGAGAACGTGATCGTCGGCATGGTGCTGGTGTCGATCGTGCTGTGGATCTTCCTCGGGCACACGCGCGCGGCGCTGATCACCGCCCTCAACATCCCGATCGCGCTGCTCATCGCGTTCACCGGCATGGTCCTCTCCGACACGCCGGCGAACCTGATCTCCATCGGCGCTGTCGACTTCGGCATCGTCGTCGACTCGACCGTCATCATGGTCGAGAACATCTTCCGCCACCTCGGCACGCACGGACGCGGCTCGATGAGCGACCGCGTGCTCGCCGCCGCGCGGGAGGTCGCGGGCCCGATGACCTTCTCGACGCTGATCATCGGCGTGGCCTTCCTGCCCCTCTTCACCATGAGCGGCGTCTCGGGGGTGATCTTCTCGCCGATGGCGCACACCTACGCGTTCGCCATCGGCGGCGCGATCCTCATGGCGCTGACTGTGACGCCGGTCCTGATGCAGCGCTTCGTGCCCGCGAGCACCGAGGAGAAGGAGGGGCCGATCCTCCGGGTGCTGCACAAGGTCTACGCGCCCGCCTTCGACTTCGCGCTGCGCCGGCCGGGGCTCGCGGTGGCCTTCACGATCGTGCCGATCGCGGCGAGCGTGGTGCTCTTCCCGATGCTCGGCCGCGAGTTCATGCCGCACCTCGAGGAGGGGAACTTCTGGATCCGCGCGACCCTGCCGACCTCGATCTCGCTCGATCAGTCGGCGAAGTACGTCGGCCGCATGCGGTCGATCATCCGTGGCTGCCCCGAGAGCGGCCCCTGCACCGAGGACACCCGCAGGCACAAAGAGGTCACCACGGTGGTCTCGCAGCTCGGGCGCCCCGACGACGGCACCGACATCTCGGGCTTCTACAACATCGAGCTCTTCGCGCCGCTCAAGCCGTTCGACGAGTGGCCCAAGGGGCTCACCAAGGACAAGCTCACCGACGAGCTGTCGAAGGAGCTCGAGGAGGCCTTCCCCGGCGTCGTCTTCAACTTCTCGCAGATGATCAGCGACAACGTCGAGGAGGCGATGTCGGGCGTGAAGGGGGAGAACGCCGTCAAGGTGCTCGGCCCCGATCTCGCGCAGAACGAGCACAACGCCGAGGCGATCGTCGACATCATGAACGACGTGCCGGGGGTGAAGGACCTCGGCATGTTCCACACGCTCGGCGAGCCCGCGGTGAAGATCGTGCCGGACCGCGCGGCGTGCGCGCGCTACGGCCTGAACACGGGCGACGTCGAGGCGGTCGTCGAGGCGGCGATCGGCGGCGACGCGGTCACCCAGGTCTACGAGCGCGAGAAGGCGTTCGACCTGACGGTGCGCTGGCACGAGAAGTACCGCAGCACCATCGAGTCGATCCGCGAGATCATGGTGACCACGCCGAGCGGCGCCTCGGTGCCGCTGGGGCAGATCTCGACCATCACCACCGAGAACGGGCCGTCGGTCATCTACCGCGAGGACGGCAGCCGCTACGCGCCGGTGAAGTTCTCGGTGCGCGGGCGTGACCTCGCGGGGACGATCGACGACGCGCAGCGGCGCATCGCCGCCTCCCCGAAGGTGAAGACCTCGTGGGACACGCGCCTCACGTGGGACGGCGAGATCAACCAGCTCAACGAGGCCGAGGCGCGGCTGAAGATCATCATCCCGGTGACGCTCGCCCTCATCGGCTTCCTGGTGTTCAGCGCCGTCAAGACGTGGGTCGACACGCTCATCGTCATCGCGAGCATCCCGGTCGCCTGCACCGGCGGCGTGCTCGCCCTGCTGCTCACGCACACGCACTTCTCGGTGTCGGCGGCGATGGGCTTCATCTCCATCTTCGGCATCGCGATCCAGGACGCGATCCTCGTGGTCACCTACTTCCAGCGGCTGCGCGCGGTCGACGGGCTCTCGATCGAGCTGTCGGCGCGGCAGGCCGCCGAGCAGCGCTTCCGGCCGGTGCTGATGACGACGCTCGTCGCGACGCTCGGCCTGCTGCCGGCCGCGCTCTCGCACGGCATCGGCTCCGAGACGCAGAAGCCGCTCGCGATCGTCGTGATCGGCGGCTCGCTGATCCTCGCGATCCTCACGCGCGTGCTCCAGCCGCCGATGCTGGTCTTCGCGCACCGGATCGTCGATCGGCCGCGATCGGCGCCCCCCCCCGACGAGCGCGTCGCCGAGGAAGGCGCGGCGAGCTGACGAGGATTTTTTCGGAGCGCTGATGCGCCCCGAAGATCAGCGATTCGACATCAGGAATCCCGCAGAAAGACAGTGTAAG
>JAJXTK010000682.1 GCA_021783935.1 Myxococcales bacterium
CGGCCGCGGAGCGAGCGGGCTTCCCGGTGATCCCCGCAGCGTACTTCGCGTTCAGCGCGCCGCTCGCCGCCCGCAGCGACGCCGATCTGATCCCGGCCGTCGCGACCAGCCCGATCCTGCTCGTCGTCGTCGACGACGCCTCGCCCGCGCGCGGATCGCTCACGCCGCTGGTCGCCACGACGCTCCCGCTCGACGACTACATCACCGAGCCGACGCTCGCAGTCGCGCCGCGGCCGGGCTTCGTGCTGCACCCCAAGCGCAAGTACGCCTTCGTCTTGATGAAGTCGCTCGGCGACGCCGCGGGCAACCCGCTCGGCGCGCCGGCGGATCTGCCGACGCTCTTGGCGGGGCAGGCCCCCTCGGGCGGCGGCGCGCGCGGGGCGGCGGCGGCGGCGCTGTACGGCGCGCTCGGCAAGACGCTCCAAGACAAGCTCTCGCTCGACCCGTCGGCCGTCGCCGTCGCCACCGTCTTCACGACCGGCGACGTCGCGAGCGACCTGTCTGCGCTCGGCGCGCGCGTCGCCGCGAAGTACCCGATCAGCATCGCCAGCCTCCACGTCGACCCCGACGGCGGCGCGACCAACGATCGCTACTGCGGGCTCATCGGCACGGTGACCTACCCGCAGTTCCAGACGGGCACGCCGCCGTTCGACACCGGCGGCACCTTCGAGATGACCGACGGCACCCCCGACGCGCCGCTGCCGAAGAAGCAGCGCGACGAGGTGGCGCCGATCGCGATCACGATCCCGAAGGGGACCATGCCCGCGAGCGGCTGGCCGCTGACGGTCTACTTCCACGGCTCGGGGGGCGTGAGCAAGGCGCTCATGGATCGCGGCACCTGGAAGCCGCTCTCGGAGCACCCGAATTGCCCCTCCTACGAGCAGCCCGACACGTGGAACGGCGTGCAAGGCTGCAACGAGAAGGGGCAGGGCCCGGCGTGGGTGGTCGCGCCGCACGGCATCGCCATGGCCGGCAGCGCGATGCCGGTGAACCCCGAGCGGCTGCCGGGGGCGAGCGACTACGCCTACCTGAACATCCAGAACCTCCCCGCGCTGCGCGACGTCTTCCGCCAAGGGGTCCTCGAGCAGCGCATGTTCATCGAGGCGCTGCGCACGCTGAAGATCGACCCGGCGACGATCGCCTCGTGCACGGGCGTGTCGCTGCCGGCCGGGCAGACGTCCCACTTCTTCGACCCCGCGAAGCTCATGGCCGAGGGGCAGTCGATGGGCGGGATGTACACGAACATGATCGGCGCGACCGAGCCGCGCATCGGCGCCGTCGTGCCCACCGGCGCCGGCGGCTACTGGACCTACTTCATGATCCACTCGCACTTCGCCGGGTTCGCCAACCTCGGGGGGATCATCGCGCCGCTCGTCGGCGCCGATCCCAACGGCTTCTCGTACCTGAACCCGGTGCTCCAGCTGCTCGAGACGGCGTGGGAGCCGAGCGATCCGGTGGTGTACGTGCCGCGCCTCGCGCAGGACCCGATCGCCTCGCACCCGACGCGGCACATCTACGAGCCGATGGGGCAGGGGGACTCGTATTTCACGAGCGACGTCTACGACGAGATGGTGCTCGCCTACGGTCACTACGAGGCGGGCGAGGTGATCTGGTCGTCGATGCAGGACGCGCTCAAGCTCGCGGGGCGCGACGGCATCCGCCCCTACCCGCTGCTGAACGACGTCGCGAGCGAGGCCGGCACGAAGTACACGGCCGCGGCCATCCAGTACCGGGGGGACGGCGTCTACGATCCGCACGCGATCTACTCGCAGCTCGACGCGGTGAAGTACCAATACGGCTGCTTCCTCGAGACGTACGTCACGCAGGGGACGCCGACGATCCCGGCGCCCGCGGCGCTCGGCACCCCCTGCCCGCACTGAGGGCTACTGCGGCCCCGCGTCGGGCGGCGCCTCGTGCGATCGCCGAAGACGCATGCGCGCGCCGACCTTGGCCGCGCCGCGATCGACGATGAGGTGGTCGCGATCGACGATCTCGAAATCGGCGCGCTCGCCGTTCACGTCGAGCACGCAGCGGCCGGGGGCGTCTTGCCGCACGACGTAGCCGTTCGAGATCAAGAGCGAGCCGGGCGACCACATCTTCACGCGCGTGCCGGTGTACGCGATGCGGATCGCGCGCGCCTCGTCGTTCATCTGCGCCTCGAGCGCGCGGGACCTGTCCGGCGCCTCGCCCGCGAGCGGGGCGAAGCCCTCGACGCGCCAGCTGCCTCGCACGACCTCGCATCCGAGCGGCGCCACCGCGCCCGCGTCTCGCGCCGCGGGCTTCGCGCGATCGTTGGCGCACGCGCCGACGAGCAGGAGCAGAGCGAGGCCGACGAGCGCGTGGATGCGAGGCATCGCGCGCGATCGTAGCGTGCATCGCGGCGTGCTACGACGCGCGCATGGCATCCAAGGCGAGCGTCGTCGTCGCGACCCACGGCCACTGCTTCGACGGCGTCGCGTCGGCCACGCTCTTCTCGCACCTCTTGCGATCGGTCGAGCCCGCGCTCGCCTCGGCGAGCTTCAGCTACCGCGGTCAGGCCTACGATCCCGGCAAGAACGGCGTCGATCCAGCGATCTTCGAGGGCGCGACCGCGAGCGTGATCCTCGACTTCCGCTACACCGCGACCGACGCGCTCGGCTGGTACTTCGACCATCACGCGAGCGCGTTCCCCACCGCCAAGGAGCGCGAGCACTTCGCGGCGCTCGCCGCGCGCGGGCGTGGCTTCTACGACGCCGAGATCGGCTCGTGCACCAAGCTCGTGGCCGAGGTCGCAAAGACCACGTTCGGCGTCGACGTCTCGCGCTTCGAGGAGCTCGTGCGCTGGGCGCACATGATCGACACGGCGACCTTCCCGACCCCCGAGATGGCCGTCATGCGCAAGGAGCCGCAGATGAAGCTCTGCGCGGTGATCGAGCAGCACGGCGACGACGCGCTCATCGCCGAGCTGGTCTCGCGCCTGCTCGAGCGGCCGCTCTCGGAGGTCGCCTCCGCCGCGGAGGTGACCGATCGCTTCGGCCCGATCGACGCGCTCCACCGCGCGAACGTCGATCGCATCCGCAAGAGCGAGCAGGTGCGCGGCGACGTGGTCTTCGTCGATCTGCTCGGCTCGCTCACCGAGACGGTCACCAAGTTCGTGACCTACGCCGATCACCCCGAGTGCGCGTACAGCGTGATCCTCTCGCGCACCAACAGGCGCTGCAAGGTCTCGGTCGGCTACAACCCGTGGTCGAAGCGGCCGCGCGCGCACGACATCAGCAAGATCTGCGAGCGCTACGGCGGCGGCGGCCACCCGGTGGTCGGCGCGATCGCGCTGCCGCTCGATCTCGAGGCGTGCCGGCGCGTCGGGCTCGAGATCGTCCGCGAGCTGGGCGGCGGCTGAGCTTCAGCGCTCGAGCACGACGCCGTAGGCGCGCCCGCG
>JAJXTK010000683.1 GCA_021783935.1 Myxococcales bacterium
TTCGACGGCCGGTTCGTCGCCTTCTGGGGCGCTTGGGGGACGGAGATCCGGACGATCACGATCCAGTGTCCCAACGAAGGAAACAAGGCGCGCGTGGCCGACTGCAAGGCGAATCACCCGAACGGCTACGCCGCGGAGGTCCCATTGCACCAAGGGATCTTCGTGCACGACACCCGGACGCAGCAGACGCGCGCGGTCGCCAAGGCGCCTGCCGATTTCGACGACTTCGTATATTGGAACTACTCGGGGATGGTCCCCGGTACGGGGGAGTCCGACGACGCAGGCGAGCCGGCGCGCTGGCGATCGGCGAGCTTCGTCGCCGTCTCGGGGCTGGTCGACGGAGAGATCGACGACGCCGTGTTCCACGCGGCCTTCAAGGCGCGAAAGGGCACGTTCGGCGAGGGGCCCTGGGTCGGTCCGATCGACGGCATCTATCTGACACGGGGGCCCGGCAGCTCGCCCTTCGCCGTCGTGGTCCGCACCGGCATGGCCGGCACCGTCGTCGATCCGGCCGCCGTCGCCTTCTCTGACGTGACGGGCACGTCGTCGCCGCTCCCGATCACCGAGATGGGGCTCGAGCGCGACGGCTTCCGCGGCGACCTGCTGGCGGTCAACGTCGGCATGGGCAACGAGGAGGCCGGCTTCGCGGGCATCTACCTCACGTTGGTGCCCGAAGACGACCCGTAGCGCTTCGAGGCGTGCCCGCCGCGCCGCGGGATCGACGACCCCGCGGCGACGGCAGACCAGGCCAGGCTCAGGACTGCGGGCGAGCCGCGTCGTCGCCTTCCGGCTTCGGCACGGTGCGCACGAAGGTCCCCCACTTGCGCGGCTCTTCGAGTCGGCAAGACCAGACGAGCTTGCCGTCGTGCACCGTGACGTCGGGGCAGCCGTCGCACATGTTCTGCGCGCCGTCCTCGAGGATGTCGATGGGCTGAATGACCACGATCGACTGGACGTACGCGTTGCGCAGCGCCTGCAGCGGCGTTCGGGCGAGCGCGCGCGCATAGCCCGAGAGCGCTCCGCGCAGCCCGGGGTCGAACGCGGAGCCTAGGACCATCGCCCCGAGCCCCTGCGAGAAGAGCCACGGGCGCGAGTAGCTCATGTACCGCCCCGTCATGAAGTGGTGCGTCGACTGCACCGCCTCCATCCACCGCGGGCCCGCGTAGCCGTAGATCCGGTCGGGCGTGCCCACGCGCGTGGTCACGAGCCACTTGAACGAGTCGGGGCGCTCGGTGCCATTCAGGTACGAGCTCGGCGTGAAGTCCGGGAATCGGCGCCGGATCACCTCGACGATCTCGGGCGCCGACAGGTCGATTCGGCGCTGCTCCTTCTCGGCGTAGACGAGCTGGTCCATCTTCACGCGCTTGCCGCCGGCCCAGTAGTCCCACGAGCCGCTGCTCATGTCGGCGTGGCGGAAGAGGATGAAGACCATGGTCTGCACCTCGCGGATGTGCCGCTGGGCCCACGCCACGAGTTCGGGCACCTGCTCGAGCGTGTCGGGGTAGACCGTGGAGTTGAACGAGCACGAGAGGCCGCCCACGCTCGCCACCATCTCGGCGTACGTGGCGCGGAGCTCGTTCATGCCCACTTCGTCGCGGCCGCGGTAGGCGGGGCGCCCCTGCTTCGAATCGACGTGGAAGGTGAGGCCGATGAGCCCGGCTTCCTTGAGCGCGACCAGGAGCTCGCGCGTCAGCGCGTGCCCGTTCGTGTTCAACACCGGCTTGGTCCCGCGCGCGGCGATGTTGCGTACGATGTCGACGATGTCCGGGTGGGTGAGCGGGTCGCCGCCGGCGATCGAGATGCTGTCGACGTTGCGCAGGCGCTGAAACACGTCGAGGTCCGACGCGACCTCCTCGAGGCTCTTGTGGCGCGGCTCGTTCTTCCGGTAGCAGCCGTCGCACGCGAGGTTACAGTGCTCGGTGGGCTCGAGCCACGCGATGGCGTTGTCGGCCAGATTCCAAGGAAGTCGATAGAGTTGCTTGTGGTCGATCGCTCGAGACATCTCGGGTGTCCTCCGGCATGCGCGAATGCCACCCCTCCTGGCGTGGGCGAGGGAGGGGGCATGGCCCGCGAACGACGTCGCATATCCGAGCGTTGTTGTCGGGCGTCGAGCGAGAACGTCAAGTATCGTCAGAACCTCTGCTTCCGGCGCGTTACGCGACCCCGGTCCCGGCCGAGCTCATCGCTCTGCGACGCGCGCCGCGGTGACCGGAGCCCGAGGCCGACGCGGCCGCCGCGCGCGACGGGTGCTCGCGGACGAAGCGACGTGGTCGAGACTGGATGGTACGCGAGCGGTCTATGGGATTCTCAATGGCATACTCATTGGACCCCGCGAGTGGCCGATGGGCCGCTCGGCAGCTCGCGCCTGCGACCGGCGCCATCCCCCGCGCCGACAAGGTGTGCGTGGCGCGCACCTCGCCACACCGGCCAGCAGGCTCGGCGTTGCGCGGTTGAAACGACGAGGGTCCCCCGAGGGTGAGGCGCCGCATGGCGCGTTCACCGTGGACGATTCCTCAATTCGGAACTTGTGCGAAATCGGTGCGCACCGTTGACTAGGAGGATGCGTCTCTTCGGGAATATTTCGCTGACGTTGGCGATCGTCACCGCAATCGGGTGCGGCGGGACCAACACCGGCGGCCTCGCCGGCGACGATTCGGGAACCCTCGGCGACGACGGCGGGACGGGCAGCGACGGCTTGGTCCTCGAAGGGGGCGACGACGCCGCGCAGGACGGCGACGACGCCAACGGGGCGTCCGACAGCGCGTGGTCGATCGGCGACACCGGCTGCACCCCGACGACGTGCGCCGCGCAGAACGCGAACTGCGGAACGATCCCCGACGGCTGCGGCGGCACGTTGAGCTGCGGCGGCGACGGCGGCGTCTGTCCTGGCATCCTCTCGTGCGGCGCCGATCACCGCTGCGCGTGCGTGCCCAAGACGTGCACCGGCCTCGGCGTCAACTGCGGCCAGCAGTCCGACGGCTGCGGCGGCCTCATCGACTGCGGCACGTGCACGGCGCCCGAGACGTGCGGCGGCAGCGGCAAGGCGAGCGTCTGCGGCGGCCTCGCAAAGCCCTGCACGCCCAAGACGTGCGCCGACTTCCCCGGCACCTGCGGCCTGCAGTCCGACGGCTGCGGCGGCCTCACCGCGAATTGCGGCTCGTGCACCGCGCCCCAGACCTGCGGCGGCGGCGGCACGCCGGGCGTGTGCGGCGGCGGCCCCGCGCCCTGCACGCCGAAGACGTGCGCCGACTTCCCCGGCACCTGCGGCGTGCAGTCCGATGCTTGCGGCGGTCTGACCCCGAGCTGCGGCAGCTGCACCGCGCCCCAGACCTGCGGCGGCGGCGGCGTCGCCGGCAAGTGCGGCGGCGGCCCCGCGCCGTGCACGCCCAAGACGTGCGGCGCGTTCCCCGCGGGC
>JAJXTK010000684.1 GCA_021783935.1 Myxococcales bacterium
GCACGACGGGCGTAGACGTCGCCGACAAGATCATCGCGCGCGCCGAGCGCTACGTCGAACGCCGGGGCCGCAAGCGCCGCGCGATCGACGCGGTGATCGAGGACGAACGTCGGATGCGGCGCCTGTCGCCGTAGCCACGGCTGCGCCGGATTTCCTGCTCGATCCCGCGCGTGTGGTACCCTCCGCGCACCATGACCACGCCGCCGCCGCTCCCCGGCCTCCACGCGGGCGAGACGCCGATCGATCGCGCGCTCACGCTGCGACTCGCCGGCGAGACGGAGACGGCCCTGCGGTGGGCGGCGGCGGCGTTGCAGGCCGAGCCGGAGCTCCCCTCGGCGCTGCTGCTCGTCTCGGAGCTGCTCGCCGAGCTCGGGCGACGCGACCCCGCGCGCGAGGGGCTCGAGGTGTGCGTCGTGCGTGCGATCGACGCGGGGCTCCTGCCGCTCGCGGTCGCCGCGGCGCTCGCCCTTCGCTCGCTCGGCGCCGACGCAGACAAGGCCTTCGACGCCGTCGCCGACGCGTACTGCGCCGACTCGCAGCGCCTCGACGAGGATTCCGACATGCGGCCGCCGCCGCCGCCGAAGGGCGGAGAGCTGCAGCCGCTGTCGTCGCTGCTGATGGGCCCGTCGCTGCTCAACAAAGCCGTCGAGGTCCTTCGCAGCGCGACCAACGAGGTGCGCAAGCTGCTCGAAGAGGAGTCGCGAAGCTCGCTCCCGCCGCCCATGGTGCCGACGCTCCCGCTCTTCTCTGCGCTCAGCCGCGCCGGCCTGCGCGCGCTCATCGAGGTGTTCGAGGCGCGCGTCGTCGAGGCCGGCGGCGTCATCATCGAAGAGGGGGCCATCGGCAACGAGGCGTTCATCGTCGCGCGCGGCGAGGTCGCGGTGCGCCGCGGGCAGGGCGACGGCGCAATCGTGCTCGCGCGCCTGCAGAACGGCGCGGTCTTCGGAGAGATGGCGCTGGTGTCGCGAGCGCCGCGCGCGGCGAGCGTCGTCGCCTCTCGGCCCTCGATCGTCCTTCGTGCGTCGGTCGATCGGCTCGAGCAGGTCGCGGCGCGCGCGGCCGAGGTCGGCGAGCAGCTCGCGGGATTTTGCCGCGATCGCATGCTGCAGAACCTGGTGCGCACCTCGCCGATCCTGGGGGCCGTCGCCCCGGAGGAGCGCCCCGATCTGGTGGCGCGCTTCGAGACGCGCACCTTCGAGGCAGGCGAGCTGTTGATCCGCAAAGGGGAGCCGCCGTCGGGGCTGCACCTGATCGCGTCCGGGGAGGTCGAGGTCGTCGCCGCGGATGCCTCTGGCGAACGCCTGGTGATCGCGAGCCTCGGGCCGGGCGACGTCACCGGCGAGGTCGCGATGATCCTGCGGCGCCAGTCGATGGCGGACGTCATCGCCGTGCACCCGACCGTGACGCTCCACCTCTCCGGGCAAGGCTTTCAAGAGCTGATGCGCGCGCACCCGACGTTGCTCGCCGAGCTCTACGACCTCGCGGTCAAGCGCGACGAAGAGACCACCACCGTGGTCGCCCAGGAGGCAGCCTCGGCCGACGAGTACGTGCTTGTCTGACGTCGGGGCCGAGAGCGAGGACGGGCACGGGCACGAACACGCGCACACCTACGAGTGGCACGTACGCGACCCCGAGCACGCGCACGATCACCCGCACGACGCGCACTCGGACGAGGGGGCGCCGGCGCACCTGCACCCGGACGCCCGCGCCGCCTCGCGCCTGCCGTACGTGCTCGCTGCGACGATCACGTTCTTCGTCCTCGAGCTGCTCGCGTCGTTCAGGGCCCAGTCGCGCGCGCTCCGGGCCGACGCGATCCACCTGCTCGCGGACGTGTTCGCGATCAGCATCGCCTACACGGCCTTCCGCCTCGCCGATCGTCGGCCGAGCGCCCGCTTCACCTTCGGGCTGCGGCGCATCGAGGCGGTCGCGGCGCTCGTCAACGCGGTGCTCGTGCTGCTCGGCGCCGCGGAGATCGTCCACGAGGGGGTCTCGGCGCTCATCGAGGGGGGCGCGCCCCGCCCCGACCTGATGCTCGCCGTCGCGGCCGCCGCGCTCGTGGTGCACGGCCTCAACGCGACGCTCCTGCACCGCGACTTGCACGGACACGGCCACGCGCACGCCTCGCCGCACGTGCACGGCGGCCCCCGCGCGCGGCTGCACGTGCGAGGCGCGTGGCTGCACGTGCTCGGCGACGCGCTCGGCGCGCTGTGTGCGCTCGGGGCGGCGATCGCCATCCGCTTCGGCGCCCCTACGAGCGTCGATCCGATCGCGAGCTTCGCGGTCGCAGCGCTCTTGCTCACCGGCGGCGCGCGCTTGATCCGCGAGGCCGCGCTGGTGCTCATGGAGGCGGCGCCGGCGCACCTGCCGATCGACGCGATCGAGGAGACGGTCGGCGCGATCGACGGGGTGTGCTGCGTGCACCGGCTTCGCGTCTGGTCGCTCGGCACCGGCTACGACGCCATCGCGCTCCACGTCTCGGCCGAGGGGGCCGCGGACCTCTCGCTCGCCGCGCGGGTCGAGCGCGCGATAAAGGCGCGCTTCCACGTCGACTACGTCTGCGTGCAGGTCGATCCCGGCAAGCCCGCCAAAGGCGAGTAGCCTCAGAGCGCGCCGAAGAGCCGGACGATCTCCTTCGCCCGCGCGCCGAGCAGCTTGTGGGCTGCGCGGTTGGCGACCAGCACGCTCGAGATCTCGTGGACCACCTCGCGCACGACCAGATCGTTCTGGCGCAGCGTCTCGCCGGTCTCGACGAGATCGACGATCGCGTCGGCGAGCCCGGTGATCGGCCCGAGCTCGACCGAGCCCTGCACGTAGATCACCTCGGCCTGCACCCCCTGCTTGGCGAAATGCGCGGCGGCGATGCGCGGGTATTTCGTCGCGACGCGCGGCCGATCGGGGAGCGCCGCTCGGCTCGCCTCGGTCGCCACGACCATCTGGCAGCGACCGATGCCGAGATCGACCGGCTGATAGAGATCGTAGCCCCGCTCGAGGAGCACGTCGCGGCCGCAGACGCCGAAGTCCGCGGCGCCGTACTCGACCCAGGTCGGCACGTCGTCGGGCTTGAGCAACAGGACGCGCATCGCGAGCTCGGGCAGCTCGCGCACCAGGCGCCGATCCCCTTCGTCGCCGAGGATCGCGGACGCGGAGACGCCAGCGCGCTCGAGCACCGGGACGAGCGCCTTGAGGACGCGCCCTTTGGGGACCGCGAGGGTGACGACGCGCTCCGACATGGCCGCACGTTGAAGCACGAATCGCCCGCTACTTCCAGGTCACGCGCCACTTTCGGCTGCGCCCGCACCTCCCCTCGTGCTCGACTCGCCGAAGATGCGCCTCGGCAGCTACCCGACGCCGGTCGTCCCCCTGCCCGCCGCCGCGCGCGCGGGCGCGCTCAAGCCCCACGTCAGCCTC
>JAJXTK010000685.1 GCA_021783935.1 Myxococcales bacterium
AGGATCGACGACGAGGCGGCGCGCTCCCAGCGGAGCTTCGGCGCGACCGCGTGCTGCACGAGCGCGACCCGCGCCTTGGTGGCCCGCTCGGCGAGCTCGTCGACCGCCCCCGCGCGCACGGCGCCGAGCGCCGCGAGCGCGAGCACGATCGCGAGCGCCGCGGCGGAGTGGCCGAGCCGCGCGCGCCCCCTCGCCAGCCACGCCGCAGCGACGAAGCCCGCCGTGGCGGCGACGATCACCGAGAGCCCACGCTCGCCCACGACCTCCGCGAGCTGCATGAGCACCGGCGCGCGCGCGAGCGGGGCGCCGATCGTCCAGACGAACAGCTGCGGCACCGCCAGCGCGAGGGCGGCGCCTCCGGCGAGCGAGAGCGGCAGCGACGCCTTGCGACGGAGCAGCGCGTGCGCGATCGCGGCGACGCCCCACGCGATCGCCTGGCCGAGGGCGAGGAGCACGAGCGCGAGATCCGCCGCGATCCAGGGCAGGTCGGTGAACTCGGTGATCGTGCCGACGACGAAGCGAAAGACGACGAGGTTCGTGAAGAAGCCGAAGACGAGGCCGCGCAGCGCGGCGCCCTTGATCGTGGCCCCTTCCAGCGAGACCCCGAGCAGCGCGAGCCCCGCGAAGACGAGCACCAGGAACGCGGCCGGGAACGGCGGCGCCGAGAGCGCGACGAGCACGCCGCCGACGGCCGGCAGCCCCAGCCCCAAGAGCCGCGCACGCGAGCTCATGGCGTCACGCCCACGACCAGCTCGAAGAAGCGCTTGGCGTCCTCGAGATCGTGCAGCGGCGCGGCCGACGGCAGCGCGGCGCGGAGCCCCTTGCCGTACCCCTTGGTGCGCAGGCGCTTGTCGAGGATGGCGACGACCCCGACGTCCGTGCGCGTGCGGATGAGCCGGCCGAACCCCTGCTTCAAGGCGATCGCGGCCTCGGGGACCGACAGCTCGGCGAAGGGGCTGCGGCCGGCATCTTCGATCGCGCGGTAGCGCGCGGCGACGACCGGATCGGTGGGGACCGAGAAGGGGAGCTTGTCGATGATCACCAGGCGAAGGGCGCGGCCCGGGACGTCGACCCCTTCCCAGAAGCCCATCGTCGCGACCAGCACCCCGTCGCCCGCCTCGCGGAACTCCTCGAGCAGCGCCGTCTTCGGCCGATCGCCCTGGCAGAAGAGCGGGTACGGGAGCCGCGCGTCGCGCAGCACGGCGTGGAAGCCGCGCATGTTGCGGGTCGAGGCGCAGAGCATGAAGACGCCGCCGCGCGAGGCGCGCACGAGCTCGACGGCGCGCGCGGCCGCGAGCTCGACGAAGCTCGGATCGGAGGGCTCGGGGAGATCGAGCGGCACGTACGCGCCGGCGTTGCGGCGGTAGTCGAACGGCGAGGTCACCAGCAGCTCGAGGGGCTTCGCGTCGAAGGCGACGGGCGCGTCGTCGAAGTCGATGCCGGCGGGGTCCTCGGGGGCCGGGGGGGCGGTCAGGCCGAGGCGGCGCTTGGCGTGCGCAAAGGGCGAGCCGTCGCCCCGCCCGGCGAAGGTCGCGAGCGTGGCGGAGGTGAGGACGATCGCGCGCGGCCACGGGCGCGCGCTCGAAAACAGCTCCTCGCGGAAGACCGGCGCGAGCTCGATCGGCGAGACACCGATCGAGCACGAGCGCGCGCGCACGTCGATCCACGAGACGTCGCCGCGCCGCGGGGAGACCACGCGCGCGAGGTCGTTGCGCAGCGCCGTCGCGCGGCGGCCGAGGGCCACGATCTCCTCGCGCGTCTCCCCCTGCTTCTCGTGCACCTTCGTGAACGCCGCGAACGCCTCGAGCGCGGCGTCGAGCTGCGCGCGGCGCACGTCGGCCTCCTCGGTCCACGCCTCCTCGCCGAGCGGCATGCGCCCCTCGGCCGATCCCCGAGCCGGCGCGAGCTGCACGATCGAGGCCGCGAGCAGCCCGAAGAGCGCGTGCGCGCGCTGCGAGAGCCCCTCGACCAGCCGCGCCGCCTCCCCCTCGAGGCCGGGGGCCGACGGCGACGCCCCCCTGGTCATCATGCCGACGGCCTGCAGCGTCCGCCGCGCGTCGCGCGCGAGGGCGTCGACGCGCGCCGTCGAGACGCGCACGCCGAAGAAATCGGTCGCGATCTCCTCGAGCTGGTGCGCCTCGTCGAAGACGACCACGTCGTGCTCGGGGATCACCCCCTGCCGCGCGCCGCCGCGCCGGAGCGCGAGGTCGGCGAGGTAGAGGTGATGGTTGACCACGACGAGCTGGGCGCGCTGCGCCTCTTCGCGCATGCGCGTGACGAAGCATCGATCGTGGTGCTTGCACCCCTGGCCGACGCGCGTGTCGCTGCCGCTCTGCACGTCGCGCCAGACGGGATCGTCGTCGCGCAGCCAGCCGAGCTCCGCGCGGTCGCCTGTCTCGCTCTCGCGCGCCCAGGCCTCGAGCTTCGCGAGCAGCGTGGCGCGCGCGTCGCCGCCCGCGTGCGCGACCAGGGCCTCCTCGAGCCGTCGCCGACACAGATAGTTGCCGAGCCCCTTCATGAGCGCGGCCTGGAACGCGACGCCGAGGTGCTCGGCGAGCAGCGGCACGTCCTTGGTGAAGATCTGCTCTTGGAGCGCCTTGGTCGCCGTGGAGACGACGACGCGTCGGCCGCTGAGCAGCGCCGGCACCAGGTACGCGAGCGTCTTGCCGGTGCCGGTGCCCGCCTCGCAGATCAGCGTGCGCTCGTCGACGATCGCCGCCGCCACCGCGCTCGCCATCTGCTGCTGCCCTTCGCGCGGCTCGAAGTCGATGCCGCGCTGCGAGAGCCCGCGCGCGACCGCGCCCGTCGCCCCGAGCGCGAGGGCCGCCCGCTCGGCGAGCGCGTCGACCGATGCGCGCGGGCGCGTCGCGGGCGCGGGCTCGACACGCCTCGCGTCGGGCAGCACCGGGAGCCGATCCTTCCGCGTCACGCCGGGCAGCCTGCCACGTCGGTCGCGGTGCGGGGGGCTCGAGTCGAGGCGAGGGCGGCCGTGCCGGCCGCGAGGCTCGCGCGGCGCGCGGAGGCGAGCGCTCCGCGGCCTTGACGGCGAGGTCGCGGAGCTCTTGCGCGTCTTGCCGAGCTCGTGCGCCGCAAGGAAGCCAAGCGGCCCCGCGATCGAGCAGCGGCGGGGACTCGAGGCGGCCGAGCTCTCCGCGGCGTGAAATGTGATGGTGCGCTCTCCGGCCGCGATCAATGCGGCAGCCGGGGCGACTACTCCCCGTCGAGCCGCGCAACCCACTCCTCCGCCTCCTCGACCGCGCCACGAGCCAGCGCCTCGGGCACGCCGACCCCTTCGTCGCGGAGCAGCGCGAGATCGCGAAGCCTCGCGAGACTCGCCGCCGCGGCGGACGGCAGCCGCGCATTCGGGAGCAGCTCGCGGTAGATCGCGGCGACCAGCTGCGCGTGCCC